>JABJBS010000026.1 GCA_018668695.1 Deltaproteobacteria bacterium | reverse complement strand
TGGTAGTGTGCCTGCCAATTGGAATCGTTATTGTATTGGTCGGCGTAAAACCACGACGGGTTAGCAGCTGAGAGTTCGCGGGCTTTTAATATTGCGCCGTCTGAGCTTAGGGCAGGATCTGTGAGAATGAGCTCCGCTCCGTATGCTCGCAGAGTTTTTTTGCGTTCTTCATTGGCATTGGATGGCAAGCAGAGCTTGAGCTTGAAACCGAGAGCTGGCGCCAACATGGCATAGGCGATGCCAGTATTACCGCTTGATGCATCTAGGAGTACGCCGCCGGCAGCAAGTTGGCCTTTTTCCAAAGCATCGAGAACGATGCCTCGGGCCGCTCGGTCTTTGACTGATCCGCCGGGATTCATCCATTCGGCTTTTGCGTAAACTTCAACGGAGTCGGGAAGTCCCTGAGTTAATCGGTTTAACCGAATCAGGGGTGTGTTTCCGATAGCTTCGGCGACAGTTTGTGATCCTCTGAGCATCCTGTTTGGCCTAGCATCCAGGCGCTTGTGACGCAATGCCCCAGAGGGGATCCTTCAGAGCATTTCCCGGCGTTTCAGCCATTGCACAGGCCTTCAAGCAGGAGTAATTAGCAACTCATGGCTAGAAACTTTGTTACCGATTTAGATCTCAGTGCCGACGAGCAGGCACAGGTTCTCGAACTCGCCCTAAAGATGAAGGCAAACCCGGACGAATACCGTACGGCGCTTTCTGGGAAGATTTTGGGAATGATTTTTGCTAAAAATTCTACACGTACACGTGTATCATTTGAAGCAGGTATTATTCAGCTGGGTGGTCAGGGCATTTTCTTGCCCTCGAGTTCAAGTCAGCTGGGCCGGGGCGAACCGCCATCGGACACAGGTCAGGTGCTTTCGCGTTATCTCGATTTCATTATGATTCGTACTTTCGATAACCGTGAAGTTCGTGAGCTTGCAGAAGCGAGTTCAGTACCTGTTATCAATGGTCTCGATGATGATTATCATCCGTGCCAAGTCTTGGCCGATTTGATGACCATTAAAGAGAAGAAGGGCAAGCTTAAGGGTTTGCAATTGGTCTACATCGGAGATGGCAACAACATGGCCCACTCTTTGATGCTAGGCGGTGCGATGGCAGGTATGAATGTTCGTATCATTTGCCCTGAAGGCTATCGTCCTAAAGAAGGCATTATGTCATCGGCTCAAGAAATCGGTGAGAAAAACGGTTGCGAAATTGAAGTCACGGGTGATCTTAATGCAGTAGCTGGCGCTGATGTTGTTTACACGGATGTTTGGGCATCTATGGGACAAGAAGAAGAATCAGCCAAGCGTATCAAAGCTTTTGCTGGTTATCAGGTCGACGTAGACATGATGAACAAAGCGAATTTCGATGCAATCTTTTTGCACTGTTTGCCGGCACACCGCGGTGAGGAAGTTCACGCAGATGTCATCGATGGTCGCTGGTCGGTCGTCTTTGATGAAGCTGAAAACAGGCTGCATGCTCAAAAAGCATTGATGCTCTTTTTATCGCAAAACTCATAATCGAGAATCCCTGCCTAGAGCGGGGATTTTTTTACCCACAATTGGGTCGCCAACCTTTGAGGGCGTGCTCCACTAAAACCACTCGGTCTTGTCCCCAGAAAAGCATTTCATCCACAGCATAAGTCGGTGCGCCGCAAACGCCGCGTGTGATGGCCTCTTCAGTTCGCTCACGTAAATCGTTCTTCACCGAGTCTTCGCCAATTTTATCGATGTAAGACCCATCGATACCCGTCTCTTTTAGAATCTCGGTGAGAGTATCGGGAGATGAGATGTCTCGGTTGTCGACCCAGAGTGCTTTGAATAGGGCATGCATTAAATCTTCTGCTTTGGGATTGCTATCCGCCATCATGGCGAGGGTTAGCCTTAAAGGTTTGACAGTATTCATCGGGAAGCGTGTGGTAAACTTGAAAGGCACGCCCCAGTGCTCGGCCCACCGGTCTAAATCTTTACCGTAGTAGTTACGTTTAACGTCTGGAAAAGTCATGACGGGTACCATGGGGGTTCCAATGGCTTTAAAAATTGCACCCAGCAGAACCGGCTTTAAATTGGCTTGCGCGTCGAATTCAGAAGCCAAGCGGGAAACTTGAGTAGAGCCCAAATAGGCGAATGGGCTTGAGTAGTCGAAATAAAAGTCAAAGGAAGGTCGTGTCATTTTGATACCTCATCAGCAGCGCGAAGGGCCGCTTCAACAAAGTCCATTCTATCTTGTCCCCAAAAAAGTTGGTCACCAACAACAAAGGTAGGCACACCAAATACGCCGCACTCTACAGCTTCCGCCGTCTTTTGGCGAAGAGTATCTTTGATGGGCTGCTGCGTTGCAAGATTGCTCCACGCGGAATCGAGTCCCGCTTTGTCTA
>JABJBS010000025.1 GCA_018668695.1 Deltaproteobacteria bacterium | reverse complement strand
GTCGTCCGCCCCCGCCACAAATGCTCCCGCCCGGCCCAAAGGTCGCACGCCTCGTGGGGCGAGAAAAAGGCCCGCCGCCTCGGCGCTAAACGCCAACAAGCTAATGCCTACAACGAGGCTCAGCATCAATCTATTATTCATTTTTGTCATTCCACTTGGTCAGCGGTTTTCAATGAGCTGATAAAGCCGCTCAACGCCATAATCTTTATCGAGAAGATACTCACGAACGACCATCATAACGGCCGCATAATCGTCTGCCGACCAACGGCCTCCTACTCCAGGAGATTGCCGGTTCACTTCACCTGCAATATCGACGAGCGCTTCAAATGTAGTTTCAGCCGCCGGTTGACGCACTGCCACCAAGCGCTCCAGAAACCTTGCCGTAACCTTAGTCTCATCCAAAGCGTTCGCATCCGATACGAATTGCAGCGCCGCATTCAATAGACCACCATCGGGGTTAAAAGCTGGTGCCAAGGCATGCAACAACGGTACGAGGTTCTCATCGTCCACAGACATCTGTAGAGCATCTGCAAGGCTCACCAAGGTTATTGAGAATGCTTCGTTGGGACTCACCTGGCTAATGAGGTAGCCAAGGGCTTGCTCAAGCTCAGAACGGGTCTCTGGCATCAGAACCATCCGATCAAGCAACTTGACCAAACTGTAGAACACCGGATCACCGAGAACATCTTCTACATCCGAAGGCATCGATGCGGCCCAGGCCACAACATCATCAGCGTCCCAATGGGCACCCACACGCTCCCTGGCAAATCCTGAAACGACTTGAAGTGCTGCCAACGCTCTTCGGTTGGTAAACTCTGCGCCGCCGCTTTGTTCCGTGACTGGAAGAATCACATCCGTCACAACCGTCAGTGCATCCGAGAATATTTCTTCATCCAAGGGATCGAGTTCAAAAGCGTCGTCCATTTTACGCAAAGCATCGATAAGCAATCGACCTGGGGTCACATGCGGATGAAGCTGCCCATCACCTCTTGCGATGGTTGAGTCGCCACTACGCGTTGTAAGCCCTGGATTCCATTCAGGCAGGACCAGTTGACGAATCGTATCGGTGATGATGTCTCTTCCCGTATACTGATCCACCGGCAAACTTACCGCCGAGCCAATCAGCTCAGTACCGGCAGTCATAATATTAGCCTCAGTAAGCGCCCGTGCGGCCAACTCTTCAAATTGAACCAGCCCAGTGGCATGAACATAAAGGGCCGCATTGGGCTCAGAGCTTTGAACCATATCCGAACCTTCGGAGTACCAATGACGGTTCACCAAGCTTAGAAGCTCACCAAACAAGTCTTCTCTTCCATAAGCATTCAAAACCTCAGCCACGGGCCGAATGGACTCGATAAAACCAGGCTGCTCCCAAGCGAAAATTGTTCCGGCATGTCGGTCTCTCAAAACAGCACCATCGAGCGCTTGTGGAGCCTCAATCAAACCAGCCATGAAATCGTTCATATCGCTGAACATGACGCGGTTCACCGCTTCAACGGTGGGGAACTTCGTAAAGCCATTCACGCCACTTAAGCTCTCCAACATGAAGTCGATATTTGAAAGCGTATCGACGAGGGAATCTTTAAACTCCATCTCCCCCACGCCCAAAATCACCTGCACGTAGAAGGTAGCCATGTCTTCGATTTCAAAAAGCTCACACTCAGCGTAGCCATCTCCCCACAACGGATAAGAGATAGGCCCCAGGTTCATCTTCGCGCCCGCTTTATTACAAAACGGGGCACGGTGAACATCAGCGGTTAAGTGAACAAAGCGTTGGAAAATACTTCGGTTTGAAACGCCATCAGGCTGGTCTCGATCCACGGGTTGTCCGTAATCAAAAACAAAGTTCTCGCCTTCAGGTGACCGGGTCACAGGAGGTCCGTTCATGTCCCCGCTGGAATCCACAAAAACATCAACTTGATCTTTGTGACGCATGTAACCTGCAAGAATTGCCGGAAGAGATTTAGCGCGCGGGTCATCAAGAGCACCCAGGAAATCTTCAAGAAGCCCGGGCACAGATGCAAGGTCCTCAATATAATCTAAGACCTCATCGCCCAAGGGAGTCCCCGGCTTGAGTTCGAGCTCGCTGTAGGGCGCTTCATCAAGCCAATCTTGGACCATCAAGAAGCCTCGAACCACACTGGCAAGTTCAGACTCACGATTGGCCAGTAACTCTTCCACCAATCTTAAGTCGAAGAACATTGATGGCTGATCTGCAAAGCTACTGCCTGCATAGACCACATCTAGAATTGGAGACTCTGAAGTATCAAAACCATTAAACGGAAGAACTGTACCATCATCGTAGGTTTCGGTGAGCTGCACGGCCGGTCCAAGAAGCGATTGCAAAGGATAAATCAGATCAATCAGCGCCTCTGGCTTATTCTCCCAAATGGCGCGTGTTTCCTGCAAAGCACCAGACAAAAGCGTGGACGACGTATCCACATAATCAAAGACCAATGAACCATCTTCCGATAAGAGCCGGTCATAATTATCTCGTTGATTCGCACCGCCCTCTCCAGCCACTGCAAACGGAGCGGAAACAGCGATTGATTGCCCATCGGAATCCACGTAACTGCCGTCCAGGCCAATATCAGGAAGACCGTCCAGGTTAGTGTCTGCGAAACTGCCACGCCACTGCGCCGCGCTTGTACCATTGAGGTTTGCCACGCCCCGGCCATCTCGCCTGACCAAGTAGCGCAGAGAATCATCGAAGAATGCCTCGTTTTCAGAAAACATTAAGTCGCGCATCAACTCCTGATTAGAAGGATGCACGCTTACATCATCGCTGGGGCTCGCGTTGTTGAGCGCACCTTGTAAGGCCATGAGTAATTGTTGCCACTCTGCACGGGCCTCGCCGTCTTCACCCACTGCCGCCAGCAATGCCTCAATGACTTCATTGATTCGTTCATACGCTAAAAGAGGTCGAGCAAGGCCGGTGGTAAGATCCAATGGGCGGTAACCTTCACGGGAGCCAAGCCGACTTAAAGCATCCAATGCTTCTGGGGAGTCTTCAATTCGCTTTAATAACTCAGCCATAGCTCTAGTCTGGGCCTGAAGGCCTTCATCATCATAGAGAGGGATAATCGCGCGAAGGAACTTATTGATGTCGGATGGGATCGGCTCGATCAAAGAATCATCTACTGCTGAGATAAAACGTGTTCGTTCTGCCGCCAATGCCTGCAGCCGCACACCCGACCCAGCGGGTAACTCTGCACCATTTCTACAAGCATCGCGGTATTTTAAGCCGGATAATTCTTTGGGATCGTCGCTTCGGGCCACACGGTTACATAACTCGTGGTAAATCTCAGCACCGAGGCTAAGTTCTTCAGCAGGCGTTTGTTCAGCTTCAAAAGCGTCAAGGCATGCGGTGAGAGGCAATATCACCATGCAAAGCCAAGACACCCTCAACGTGAATCGTCTCAGGGTACTTGTCATTTTTTTATTCTCTCAAATCGACTACAACTATGAACTCATGAAGTTATCAGGAGTCCGGGGGCTTGGCTGTAGAATTTCTCCCAACAGAACAGCTCTAGGCCATAGCAACTCGAAAGCGATCCGACAAGCGAATGCAACGCGGTGCATCTAAACCGGCGATGACGCGAAGCGTTAATGATGGTAAAGGAACAAAAGAAATAAGGGAATAAAAGACTGCCTATATATTAAGGTATAAAAAAACCTAAATTTGGCTTCTAACGACGCTTCAAATCGATGATCAAGGTATCGTTCTCTGGCGTGAGGCGGGCTTTTCGCAAGACATCTTCCGAGGTCTCAACCACAAAGCGTACTTTATCTGCGTGCTGACCAACCCGTAGCCGCTCTGCCAGCGGGTGATTAAGCTCATAAGCAAGGCGATCAAACGCGTTACGGCGACCCGGTACATCCACCACAAAACGCCGTGGGTTCTTCAACCAAAAACTCTTGTGCTTGGCCACAGGGCCATCGGTTCGTAAAACCAGTCGAACATTGCCATCATCGCCATCAATCACGATGCCATCGGACGACACGGCACCAGCCTTCGTCTTCACGGTAGCAGGTACTTCAACCGGTTCAGCCTTAGCGACTTCAACCGCCTCCTGCTTAACCAGAGTTGGAATTTGAGGTTCAACAACTGGCGTCTCAACCTTCGCGCTCACTTCAATTGGCTCTTCAACTTCAATTTTAGGCTCCACAACCGGTACGACTGCGGCAACTTTTTCAACTTTTGTAGGCTGAAGATCCTTTTCAATCGGCTGAATCTCAGTTTCAGTTTTGAAATTTACGCCAGCAGCAGTGGGTGCCATGACTTTGTCGGAACCAAATTGCTCACCTGGATCAGCCGCGGGAATCAGCGCCACCATAAGCGCCAAAGCCACCCCAGCCGCCAGACCAACGCTTGCTGTTAGAGCCATTCGACCTCGCCGGCGCGGAGCCGCTCCCTCTAAAACCGGGAGTGCAGGCATCGTCCATTCACTGGCCCGCCCTTCAGTTCGCTCACGAATAAAGCCCATAATCGCTTCATCTTGCTCTTGGCTTAACTCAACAAAGCGAAGCCCGTAACACGGATCGCCACTCTCGGGATAACGTCGCCACAAAACTTCTGCAGTAATATCAAGGGGTTCGTTACTAAGATCCATTTGAAATGAAATCTCGATTTGGGTGCCTGGATCAAAGTCTGCAGCACTTACGCAAGCCAGGCCTTCGCTTGAAAGGTTGGTAATCACACCATCCACGCGCACATCACCATCAACCAAACGCAAGGTTGCCAATGTAGCGAAACGAACACGATCTGGCGGTAAATCAATATGATCGGAGCTTACCGGTTCCTGCCAAGGCTCAGACTGCAAAGGCATATCGAAAAGTGATTCAAACTCTGTATTCCAGAGAAGACTGTCGGAATCCTCAAACCCTTGAAATGCCTCATCATCTGATGAAGGCTCGTTGATTGGGCTCGATAAATTCAAATCCTTTTCAGTCATCACGACCATCCTTTGCCAAGTGCTAATGGGCTAAACCTACGCTGCCAAATCGATATGGCCAAATTTTTGGCCGTTCAAAGCTCTGCCACGCTCGATACGGCTATTGAAATATGTCGGATGTATGTGCCAAAACGACGAAGAGTCGAAAAAGAATTCAATCAGTAAGACAAGGAAGCTTCTCCATGACAGTCAATAAAGTCATTCTCGTAGGTAATCTGGGTAAAGACCCAGAGGTGCGCTACACGGCAAGCGGTAACGCCGTTGCACAATTCTCACTCGCAACGTCAAGCAACTGGAAAGATAAAACCGGTCAGCGCCAAGACAAAACAGAGTGGCACCAAATTGTTGTCTGGGGAAAACAAGCTGAATTCTGCGGAGAATATCTCGCCAAAGGTCGTCAAATCTACCTTGAAGGTCGTATCGAATACCGCACCTGGAACGACAAAGAAGGCAACAAACGTTACACAACAGAGATTATTGCGAACGAAATCCGCTTTGTTGGTAGCCGAGGCGATAATGGTGGTCAGCGCGGTGGCGGCGGCGGTGGTGGCGGAAACTACGGCGGCGGCGGTGGCGGCGGCGGTGGTGGAAACTACGGCGGCGGTGGTGGCGGTGGTGGTGGTGGAAACTACGGCGGCGGCGGCGGCGCTGGCGGCGCTGGCGGCGGTGGCGGCGGGAGCTACGGCGGCGGCGGAAACCAACCCGAGCCAGACTTTGGGCCACCACCTATCACAGATGACGATGTTCCATTTTGATTCGAATAAAGGCCTCCTCGCGAGGCCTTTTTTTTATTCTTCCACCAAGTTCCTTCATAAATTGGGAAGTTTAAGTCGCAACCGGTTATATTGAGGTATGTCAGAACCCTCCAACATTGTTCGTAATGTCCGCACTAAGCTCCAAGCATTGCGCGACTTTCCTAATAATGTAGAGCCCGGCGACTCCTCAGGCAGCCGCATCCACCGCATTTTTGCTCGTAATATGCGCATTTTATGGATGCTTGCTCGTCTCGACGTACTCAAACAACTTCGCCTGCATGCTGAGGCGCTTACCTACGTAACGCTTCTCGCGTTGGTTCCATTACTGGTTCTCTTATTCTCTGTGGTCAGCAACATGGGCGGCTTTGGAGACGTACAACAAAAAATCCAAAGCCTAATTCTCGATCATCTCGCAGGTTCACCCGATGTCCGAACACAAGTCGCAGAGCCAATTCTGTCTCTTGTATCGAACATCGATGCTGGGCATATGGGCGCCATCTCGGTCATCATCCTCATTATTTCAGTGCTCTCTTTACTCGGACATATTGAATTTGCCGTTAACAGTATCTTCGGCACCACCACCCAGCGCCCCTGGCTTACTCGCATGCTCACTTACTGGGCTATATTGACCCTTGGTCCGATCCTACTGATGGCATCATTTGCCCTCACCGCAGCCTTTCAGAGCAGCAGCTTTCTGGAGTTTGTCGCCGACCTCGGCGGTGCTCAGGGCTTGGCATTATCTTACTTACCCTTCTTAACCACCTGGATCGCTTTGGCGGTCATCTATCTGGTAATCCCCAATACTCGTGTCAGCTTAGGAGCCGCTGCATCCGCTGCATTCGTAGCCGGAATCCTCTGGAATACCGCGAAGTTTGGCTACGCAAGCTACGTCAGTCATGCGGTAACACTACAAAATGTTTACGGTTCTCTGGCCGTCATCCCACTCTTTATATTTTGGCTCTACATCTCGTGGCTGATTGTTCTCTTCGGTGCTCAGCTCACCTTCGCTTTCCACAACTCTGAAACTTACCGCTATGAAGAACCTGGCCGACGCGATAGCCGAGAAACTCTCGAAGTCGCGGCAGTTCGGCTGATGCTGCAGATCGTTTTGGATTTCTCGGCCGGCAAACCGACCCGGCTTCGCCAAGCCGCCATAGAAGCCGGCATCCCCAGACCACTTTTGCAAACAAGCCTAGAGTACCTCATCAACGGCCAATTCATTCGAAAAATGGAAACGGAGAACATATTCGTACCGGCACGAGACCCCAAAGACCTTAATATCGCTGATTTAATCAATCATATTCGCCAAGGACGTGGACATCAGCCCAGCTTTAAAAACGACGCCCTCCACAAGCTGGTAGCCGAAACTCTGAATGCAACAAATCCGGCAAACCACCCCGATTTGGCTCATCTTAGTTTCCAAGACCTCGCGTCGCGTTTAACCACTTGAAAACGCTCTCAAAAATCCCCTGCATTGACAGACAATCTAAGCTGAAGAACAATATAAAAAGTGTTCGAGAATAGGCACTTAACAAGTGAGAGGGCTGACGTTTGAGTCCGGTACTTGCATGTGGTCATCTATTACCGGCAGAACGTTATAGAAATAAAGAATACCTGTCATTTCTAAAAGAAGGCTGAATTATGTTTACGGTAAAAGTCTCGCAGAAAAATGGTCCAGAGAAGGTCATTGAATTTTCTGACGGTGAAGTTAGCATCGGGCGCGTAAGCAGTAATGAAATTGTTCTTCCTAAAAGCAACATCTCCAAACGACATGCCCTCTTAACCCACTCTTCCGGTGGCCTTGCCATTACCGATACGAAAAGCACCAATGGGACCTTCGTCAATGGGGAACGAATCAACGGCGTCTGTGATCTAAGCCAGGGTGATAAAATTTATCTCGGTGAGTTCACTGTTGAAGTGGTCACCATTCAGATCGCATCGACGGCATCAAGTGCCAAATCAAGTCCGTCTCGAATTGAGACAAAAAGCCAACCCAAACTTGACCCTGGTTCCGGAAGCCACGATAAAATTTTAAGCGACGACTGGGGAGCCAATGGCGAAATCTCCGACAGCTGGACCGGGGACTGGAAATCTCAAACTGCTCAAGCAAAATCCGACTCAGCTGCGGTAGACGTGCTCGATATGGCCAGTGGGTTTCCGACCATCGAGCCCAGTATTGAAGCACACGATTTTGCGCCGGAAGTGATTATTCCGCCAGCACCGGCAACCGCGACCACTCCAACCTCCAGCCCTCTTCCCTATGTAGACGGAGCGTCGACCGCCAGCGTTGTTGAGAATCTCGACCTTTCCGATATGGACTTGGACCTCGATGACGACCCCGAAGAACCAGAAGAATCAAGCGAGTCATCGGAAACTCTCGTTGCGCTCATGGAGGATACATCGATCCACCGGATCGAAATCAATCGTTCAGGCCCTGTATTCGCCGACCGGGGCAGAGGCAACGTCCAAACACAAGTCACACTCACAGACTCGGATACCCAAGGCTTTTTGAATTCATTACTCAAACAAGCCGGACTTCCCTCTCGAAGTGACCAAGCATTGTTAGACTTTACGTTGCCCAATGGCTCGAGAGTCCAAGTTACACAGGCGCCTATTGCCGTCAACGGGCCTCACATTACCATCCACAAGACCGCCGCTCACCCGGATGATCTTGATGCTTTGGACCCCGAGAATTTAGACGGCGGAGCCATCAACTACCTCAAGCAAATTCTCAGCCAAGGTCGGTCCATCGTCGTTGCTGCCTCTGGCTATAGCTCAGACCCACTGTATAGCCTTGTTGCACTGGCAGGGAGTATCGCTGGCAGTGAACGCGTCGTAACGGTTTCGCATGGTGCCCAGTTTAACATTAAGCACCCGCAGAGCGTCGCGCTCCAAACCGGCAACCATGCCGCACCAGACTCCCAGGTTTTAGAGCACGCACTTACGATGCAGCCGGGATACATTGTGGACGGTCCATCACCTTCATCGCTTGATAATATCGAAACGATGATGCGTGCCGGGCACCATTGCTTTATTGGGACCATTTACGCTTCCAATTTAGAAGAAGCGACTTCTCTGCTTCTTTTGAAGTCTCCTAAATGCCCAGAAATTTTAATCACCCAAGACAACGATACTGAAGGACAACCCTACATCGTCGGCATCTACCAAGCCTCTGGGAGTGGTTACTCGCCACTGTTTATAAGAACTCCGAATGGCAACCTAGAGGCTATCGGCGACCGTACAGAACTACGCTAAAACCTTGAGCATAAAGAAACGAATCCATGCCTCGTTTAGTTATTAAAGCACCCGACGGTGAAGTCTCTTACTTAGAGCTGGGATCCAACCCGGTGCTGGTCGGCCGTGAGGGCAATGTCGATATCCTGTTTAACAGCCCTGAGGTTTCTCGCAAACACGCTCGTATCGTGTCGATGCACGGTAGCTATGTTGTAGAAGACTTAGGGAGTGCCAACGGAACCAGCCTCGATGGTCAGCTGGTAACCAGGCCAACAACAGTTAAAAACAAATCGCAAATCAAAATCGCAGACTACCTCATCATACTTGAATCAGAGTCTGCAGATGATAGTCCATCACCTGCTTTGGTTGGTCAGTCGTCACCAGTGCTCAATAAAACTTTTGTACTGCCGCAAGGCGAGCTCGACCTTGGCCGCGTTGAAGGCAACGCACTGGTCATCGCCGACAGCTCAATCTCTCGCAAGCACGCGCAAATACAGGTCAGTCCCAACCGCATCAAAGTTATCGACCTCGGCAGTAGCAATGGCACCAAGGTCAACGACCAACAGATCACCGAACAAGATCTTCAATATGGTGACAGTATTCAGTTTGGGAATGTCGTCTTCAAACTACTCCACACAGAAAGTGCCGACGGGCAACTTCATTTGGCTAGCTTTTTCTCCCAGCTGCGGGCCGCTCAAACCTCTTATAAACTTGCGGCGGCCGGGGGTGTACTGAGCTTAGCATTACTCCTTACTTCCCTCTTTATGACTCTCTCGCAATCCACGGAACAAAATACCCCTCTGCAAGACTCAACGCTGCAGCGTTCATACGACGCCAATATTCAAGTGAACCTTCATGAGGCTGAAAACTTTGAGCGTCAGAAAAAATGGAGCGATGCCGTCTCTGCTTATCAAACCGTTCTTCGCAAATCGCCCATCAACCGTCGGGCCAGAATGGGACTCGCTGACTCACGGGCTGCGCTTTACGGCATCAAGCAATTAGAAGCCGCGAAGTTGTCCATTAAGAATAATGAGTATGAAAATGCCGTGAGGTACTTATCGGAATTCAAAGAGGACAATTCAACAGGACGCCAAGCAAAGGTATTATTAGCCCATGCTCGAAAGAATGCCGCTCTGCACTACCTTAAACGAGCTGATGAACAGTGCCGGAAAAAATCGTGGCTGGGGTGCCAAAAAAATGCAATTCGAGTCTTAACCCACGAGTCGACATCAGCATCGGGGCGTCAATTGGTCGATTTATCGGAAAAAGAGCTGAAGAAGTCGGGCATACTTTTCATTCCCGCGGTGCTCTCACTTCCCTAACAAATGAAGCTCACTGAAAACGTGCTCGATCGGTGACAATATCACCGCAGTAAGTGTTTCCATCAAATCTTGAATACCCGGATGCTCTTGAACAATAGCCGCGTGGCACGCCTCTTGGTGAATCTCTAAAATATCTTCACATACTTTCAAGAGAGCACCTCCGGTGCGAAATCGCTCGACCATATCCAGGACCGATTCGTCAGATGTCTCATCGCGCTTCGTCTTCAGTAATTGCAGAAGCTCTTCTTTATCTTCCGGGTGCAGGGCCACGTGCTGAGCAACCAATGCGCTGATCTTTCCTTCTTTTAAGTCGGTCCCTACTTCTGCTCGCCCTTTATTACCAAAGAGGTCAAGGACATCATCCTGCATTTGAAAAAGCAGTCCGATATCACCAAAAGCTGCCGCAAGGGTTTGTGCTTTTTCCACGTCCCAGCCCGCTAAGACAGCTGAGCCCGCGACCGGCAAACTAAAAAGTGCACTGGTCTTACCCCGTATCGCACGAAGGTAAGTTTCCCGTGCGGTCACCGCGTCTTGAGTCATTTCCCATTCGATGGCTTGGCCCCGAACCACGGTCGCACCTTGACGGGCTAGAAGGCGAGTGAGTTCCCAACAAGTCGCGGGTTCACAGGTTAGTTTTTCCAACGCAAGATAAGGTGCGACCCACATCAAATCGCCTGCGTTAATCGCTTGAGCAGCTCCATACTTGACCCACATCGTAGGCTGACCGCGGCGAACCCGGTCACCGTCTTGTAGGTCGTCATGAACCAGTGTCGCGTTATGAAGCAACTCGCATGCGGCCGCCCACGGGACCATTGATTCAGCGGAGGCTCCCAATCGCACACCCGCCTCCATCGCAAGACGTGCTCTTAAGCGTTTGCCACCCGTTGAAAGATGTTCAGCAGCGATCGCCGCAGCGGGATCAAGCTCAACCTGCAACACATCTTTCATCATTACGTCGATCGCTTCGACCCATGTATCTGTTGGAAATTTCATAATTCTCTTTATCTCCATACCTGCATTGGCACGCTTGCCACCTACAGTGCGATAGTGCATGGAGTCTATTGCATCAAGGGTAAGCGGGAGAAATCCACTCTTCTCGCGAAGTTGAGCAAGGAGTTTGACGATGAGTGAGCCAGTCAGCACACATATCAAATGGCACGAAGGACTTTCACGAGAAAAGCGCTTTAAGCAGCTTGGTACCCAGGGAGCAACGCTCTGGTTTACCGGGCTAAGCGGCTCGGGCAAGAGTACTGTGGCGACCGCCCTTGAGCACAAGCTCGTCACCCTTGGGCAACATGCCTACCGACTCGATGGCGACAACCTGAGACACGGCTTAAACAATGACCTTGGTTTTTCTCCTGAAGACAGAACCGAGAATATCCGCCGAGTCGGAGAAGTTGGTATCCTGCTCGCAGATAGCGGGTGCATGGTATTAAGTAGCTTTATCAGTCCCTACCGAGAAGACCGGGATAAGCTCCGAGCGCTTCACAGAAAGCATGGCTTACCATTTTTGGAAGTCTATATGGACGTAAGTGTAGATGTTTGCGAATCCCGAGATCCCAAAGGGCTCTACAAAAAAGCACGCGCGGGTGAAATCCCATCTTTTACGGGAATCTCTGCTCCTTACGAAGCACCTCTTTCCCCCGAGCTTCGAATTCAAACAGACCAGTGCTCCATTGAAGATGCCGCTGATGAGTGCATCGCCATGCTCAAGAGCCACCAATTACTAAGCTGATCAAGACTGCCAAAATGGTCGGTCCATCAAACGAACCATGCTCGAACCGTTTGGGAAACCTAACTCAAGCTCCCCAGGAGTAGCTGAATCTTTTTGAATCACTGCCAGCCCAAGTGACTTGCCACCTTGGTTGAGTAACGAAGTCACTTTGCCCACTGATTTACCATCCTGACGAAGACGCATAGCCGCATCGAGCACCAATTCAGAGTCACATTCAAAGCCCATCAAAACGCGCACAGTTTTATCGTAAGAGTCCATACGTGCGATGACTTCCTGCCCGATATAACAGCCCTTATCAAAACAGATAGAACTGTCCGCCAAGCGAAGCTCGAGCGGATTGACCTCGCGCGCGAACTCGAAGTGCTCAGACGGTACCCCAGCCATGAGTCGAGCATACTCCATCATCTCCTCTGAAGCGGCTCCAATGCCTAGGCCTTGCAATCTCTCAACCCATTGGCCGCTTTGTTCCTGGGCCACAAGTACATCAGAGCGTGGCCCCCAAGCCGGGAGGCACCCTACGAAAAGTGCACCCTCTGCAGATGCAAGTTGCCCAAACTCAGGCCACTTCTCTAACCCAAATCCCGAAGCCTCTGAGGTATTTAACAAGGTGTAGGATTTCCATTGCGACGAAACATCGTGGATGGTTGCATCTTCCATGATGATATATTGTTCGATCCATTCTTTTATTTTCGCCCCCCGCCCTTGTGAGCAGCGAAGCATCAGGCCATCTGCTGTGCTTAAGGCAGTACACCAATCCAGCATCTTCCCCTGGTTGGTCGTAAAAGCGGTTAAGCCTGTGACCATCGGTTGATGGAGCGGGCGTAAGTCACCCGTCGAAAGACGGCCCAGAAGATCCACAGCGTCACTGCCTTCAAAGGCTAAGTAGTCATACGCACATTCGGCAAAGAGTGTATCCATCTCAGACATCGCTACTAACTCCCTTGCGACTCCTGCGTCGCCAATTCCATAGAGTCCAAAGGATTATTCCCAGTATCAAACCAAACGATAACTTTTTATAAAAGGACGTGGGTTCAACGGACTCAGGCGATTTTTCAGGCGCCGGACTTTGTGTTGAAAACTCTTTCAAGAGCTCAATACGTTTGGGCGACTTTTTACGAAAGCTATCCAGTACTTGTTTCATCGTGGATGCCCCGCTCGGTACAACAAAAGCAATGGGACTCGAGTAGTTTGTCCCCCGTTCACGTGCGCTTAGCACCACTTGCAAAGGTTGATCAAATCGCGCCAAATCTTCGGCTTTCTCATTGCCCCAAGAATCACCTGCGGGCTCCAAAGCGTTTGCATACCAACCCAGTAACTTCACCAAGACAGCCTCAACTCCCGGTACTTCAGGACTGGGCTCTTCTAACTCTTGATTCAATAAGCCCTTCGACTCACCAGCCCCCACTAACGCTGCCCGCTCGTCAGCCGAGAACCCGGTTGCGAGCAGCATCTTCATCAAAGAAGCGGTCATCGCGTTGAGGTGGTAACCCAGGAGTTTCGCGCTGCATTGCCTTGGTACAAATCCTGGACCTCGCACAGAAAAAAAGACGGAAACTTTTGCTCCAGCGGCCAGCCCAATCACTCGCCGACCAGCGCTCGACCATTGCAAATCCTCAGTCGTCCCAACACAAGCTAGCTCAAGCTCAACCGCATCAACCTCTGAAGACAATTGATTATTCAAAGTCAATTCGGCTTGGACCAAACCAGAATCTCCCAATAAGGAAACCTGAGCGCGTTCTAAAACAACGCCCGCTTTTGACGCCAGTGAATGGCCTGGCCAAACCAAGACAACCCAGGCAACGATCAAGCCAATTCTTTTTAAGTGCTTTAGCCGCATAATCTTCCGTAACTTCAAGTCTGAAGTGCTACCCCAAAAGACCCGAAATAGGTAGTATCCTCACGCCTGAAACATTCAAAGATATGAAGATTATGCTCAAGGATTGGGCAACAATACCCGAAAATCCCAGTAGCCCCTAGAGGGATACTTAATTGGAGACATCTCAATGACGATACGTCCCCTCATACCTTGCCTCTTGCTCGCACTCAGTGCCTGCGCAAGTTCAAGCACCAATGCTGCAGCCAAGGTTAAAGAAGCTTTAAAACCTCTGGTCTACCCAAGTGAACCGGCTGATATGAAGCTTCCCGTAAGCGCCGCAACGACCATTATCGATGGCGCTACGATTCTAACTGCCGCGGGTCCAACCTACTCTCCGGGTTACATCGTTTTTAAAGATGGCAAGATCCAAGACGTGGGTGAAGGCGCTGCACCAACGATTGAGGGCGCTGCGATTATCAACGCGAAAGGTCAGTTTGTAACACCGGGTATCATTGATACCCATTCACATATGGGTGTGTATGCCAATCCAGGTGTTCGAGCCCACTCCGATGGCAATGAGATGGTGAGACCCACCACCCCTGAAATCTGGGCAGAGCATGCGTTCTGGCCTCAAGACCCTATGCTTTGGCGAGCCGTAGAGGGCGGGATTACAACCATTCAAGTCCTCCCGGGCTCTGGGAACTTAATCGGTGGCCGGTCATTCACGGCCAAACTTCACCCTGCTAAAAGCGCTCGCGCCATGCGTTTTCCTGGCGCTCCTCACGGTCTCAAAATAGCCTGCGGTGAAAACCCAAAACGCGTTTACGGTAAGCGCGGTGGCCCCCAAACTCGCATGGGCAACGTCTACGGCTACCGGCGCGCATTTCAAAAGGCGCGTGAATACCAGTACCAGCAAACATCTTACGCTCGAAACTTCAAGCAATGGGAATCTGAGCACGAGAGCAAAGGCGACAAAGCCGGAGACCCACCAAGTCCGCCAAACCGCGACTTCGGGCTTGAAACTCTGGTTGGCGTTCTCGAAGGTAAAATCCTCGTACACAACCACTGCTACCGCGCCGATGAAATGCATATCATGCTAGACCTCGCCGAAGAGTTCGGTTTCAAGATTCGTTCATTTCATCACGCCCTGGAGGCTTACAAGCTTGCAGACCGCCTAGCTGAAACCGATACGGCATCTTCAACCTGGGCCGATTGGTGGGGGTTTAAGATGGAAGCCTTTGACGGAATTCCCCAAAATGCTGCGCTACTTTCTCAGGCTGGTGCCAGGGTCATCATTCACTCAGATTCCGCCACCGAGATTCGACACCTCAACCACGAAGCGGCCAAAGCAAAACGCTCCGGTAAACAAATCGGTCTCACAATTGATGATAACGAGGTCCTGCGCTGGATTACCGCAAACCCGGCATGGGGTTTAGGAATTTTAGAGCAAACAGGAACCCTCGAAAAAGGGAAAATGGCCGATGTCGTCATTTGGAACAAACACCCCTTCAGTGTCTATGCAAAAACGACTCATGTTTTTATTGACGGTCAAAAAATATTCGACCGCACGGAAACACCTAGGTTGTCCGATTTTGAAATTGGCCATCCCTTCGACATCTTTAAGGAGGTCACAAAATGATTATCCAAACACTTGCTCTCATACTCAGCACGGCTCTGAGCGCTCCCTTTGCGATCGAGAACACCACAGTTCATCTCGGTAATGGTAAAGTGCTCGAGAACACGACCGTTGTGGTCGCCAACGGGAAAATCAAATACGTCGGTAAAGAAAAAGCACCTCAGGTCGCAAAGCGCATCGATGGGACGGGGAAAATATTAACACCCGGCTTCATAGAAGTGAATTGTCCCATGGGACTTGTAGAAGTAAGCTCGGTCGATCACACCGTGGACACCTCATCGGGACAGAATCCATTGAGCCCTGGCTTCAAAGCAGCCGAAGGCTTTAATCCAAACTCCGTCCGAATTCCCCTGGCACGAGAAGGCGGTGTCACCCGCATCCAGATCACCAGTAAAGGAGGCATCATTGCCGGCCAAGGTTTCTTCGCAGATATGACTGGGACTATGGCCAGCAGACCCAACCTCCGTAAGCCGACGGTCTACTCAGGCTCTGCTACCCGGTGGGCTGTTGATACCGCAGGTGGCTCACGCGGCGCTTATTGGATGAAGCTTACTCAACTTTTTGCCGACGCACGTTATTACCAAAAGAATAAAAAACGTATCGAGCAAGGTGAAAATCGGGAACTCGTGACCACAGCCACCCATCTTGCCGCCATGAAGCCACTGCTCTTAGGTCAAGCACCTCTGATGCTATCCGTGAACCGCGCCAGCGACATCCTAAGAGCCATCGAATTTGCTCGCACTCAGAAAATCCGCTTGGTCATTCTTGGCGGAGCCGAATCGTGGTTGGTGGCAGACGCCATCAAAGCAGCCAAAGTTCCGGTTATTGTTCGCCCATCGCTCCAAGAACCAGGCTCCTTTGAAAGCCTGGCCTCCCGTGACGACCTGGCAACCGTTTTATCGAGTAAGGGCGTCGACGTGATTATTTCGGCGGGCGGATGGTTTTTAGAAGTCCATCGTCTGCGCCAAGAAGCGGGCATTGCGGTGGCCAACGGCCTCTCGTACAAAAATGCAATGCGAGCGATCACCACTCTACCAGCGCGTATTTTCGGACTCGCCAAAGAAACCGGTAGCATCGAGGTTGGTAAACAAGCGGACCTCGTTCTTTGGAGCGCAGATCCTTTTGAAAATCATACAGTTGCTGAAAATATTTGGATCGCCGGCAAGGCGCAAAACCTGGAGACACGCCAGAAATCATTGGCTAAACGCTACCTGAAGACAGGGAAAACCGAGACTCAGCAAGGCAAATAATCACATTTAGGTAGTTTTCATTCGGCAATATCCCCCAGAAATGGCTTGACACGGCGCATTAAATGCGACATCCAGGTAGTATTCGAGGCTGAGGGGCCTTGAACCAGTGAATGTTCGAACCTGGACCGGGAGCCTACCATGAGCGAACAAATTGCCGCTAAGTCAGAACACCGAGAACATCGAGAACTTCGAGAGCTACGCCTCTTGCTCGATATCGGCCAAATTCTAGATAACAGTGTTGACCTTCGAGACGTGGCTGAGCCCATTCTCTCCGCCATGGCCGAGCATCTAAATATGCTACGCGGCTCTATATCTTTGGTGAACGAAGTCGATCAGTCGGTGGTTATCGAAGCGGCTTATGGTCTCTCGAGCACGCAGCTCAAGCGCGGTGTCTACGACATCGGTGAAGGTGTTACCGGTAAAGTCGTCAAAAGCGGCAAAGCGGTACTTGTGCCTAAAGTGAGTGAAGAACCACTCTTTCTCAACAAAACCGGCGCCCGCAAAGATATCACCAAGGGCGATGTTTCGTTTATCTGCGTGCCAATCAAATGGGGTGTTCGTACCATCGGTGCCCTGAGCGCAGATCATCTCTTTGCGGAGGGTGTCTCTCTGCACGAAGATGTCCGGCTTATGCAAACCATCGCGACCATGCTCGCCCAAGCGCTTCGCAAGCGCCAGCGCGACCAGCAAGAGCGGCAACGCCTGCTTGAGGAAAACGCCCGTCTGCAGGATGCGCTCAAGAATAAATTTCGACCATCAAATATCATTGGTAACTCGAAGCCTATGCGACAAGTTTATGATGAGATTTCAAAAGTCTGCAAAGCGGAAGCAACAGTTCTCATTCGCGGCGAAAGCGGCGTGGGTAAAGAGCTGGTGGCTCAAGCTGTTCACTACAACAGTGACCGAGCTTCCCGCCCCTTTGTTAAAGTAAACTGTGCGGCGCTATCACCAACATTACTTGAGAGTGAGTTATTTGGTCACGAGCAAGGCTCATTCACCGGCGCCACCCGCCAACGAATCGGGCGATTTGAAGCCGCCAACAGCGGTACCATTTTCCTGGATGAGATCGGTGATTTTCCGATGAGCACCCAAGTGATGCTCCTACGCTTTTTACAGGAAAAGGAATTTGAGCGTGTCGGTGGCAGCAAGACCATCAAGGCAGACGTTCGCATTATCGCAGCGACAAATCGAAACCTTGAAGAATTGATTGCAAATGGTGAATTTCGTGAGGACCTTTACTACCGCCTGAACGTCTTTCCTATTTATGTTCCGCCGCTGCGCGAGCGGCTGACCGACATTTCATTGCTTGCCGACTTCTTTTCTGAGCGTTACGCCAAAGTCTGTAACAAAACCATTTCCCGTATCTCAACTCCCGCGATCGATATGCTTACCTCGTATCACTGGCCGGGTAACGTACGAGAACTTGAAAACTCCATCGAGCGAGCAGTTCTGCTTTCTGACGACGGAGTCATCCACGGGCACCACTTGCCCCCGACCTTGCAGACTGCAGAGGCAACCGGTACGCAAAATCCGCGCACGCTTCAAGAAGCGCTCGACAACGTCGAACGTGAGATGCTTGTAGAATCTTTAAAGCTTCATCGTGGCAACATGAGAAAAGCTGCCAAAGACTTGGGGATTACAGAGCGTATTATGGGATTGCGCGTGCGTAAGCACCGCATCAATGCACGGCGCTTTCGCTCTGGCGCACCCGACGCTGAGTACTTGATCAATTAGAGCTAGCTTAGAAAGCCAGCTTGGCGAACCACGTTCATAATTTCGTCTTCGGAAAGAACACGGTTGATACTCTTGGCTTTGTCAAAAATGGCCTTCACCAACGCTTCATCCGTTGGTAAACGACGCTGCTCTAACCAAAACTCCACGTTAGACAACCCACTCATATGACCAATTTCGATTTCCTGGTGTCGACCAAACATGCCTGCAGGCACCCCGGAATAAACACGGTCTGCTAAGTACTGATCGCCCTTTTTATGGGCTTTGATAATCGCGGCCGCGTGAACACCCGTTCCAGTTCGAAACGCATCGCGACCCGCAATTGGATAGTTGTAGGGAATTTCAACGTGGCAAGCTCGAGATACGGCCTGACAATACATCAGCATGTCGCTTAGGTCGTTGTCCCATTCACCAAGCAGCTTAAGGTTCAAGAGGATCTGATCAATTGATGCATTTCCAACGCGTTCACCCACACCCAGCCCAGTTCCATGTACACGGTCTGCACCAGCTTCAATTGCGATAATCGCATTGGTTACGCCTAGGCCTCGGTCATTATGACCATGCCAATCAAGCTTCACGTGCTCAGCACCTGCACCTCGTAGAAGAGAGTGCGTCCAATCGAATAAGTTACGAATTCCATCAGGTGTGGCATGCCCTACGGTGTCACACAGACAAAGGCGCGTGGCACCTAAGTCGATGGCGCGGCGAAACAGAGGATCTAAAACCTCAGGTCTAGACCGGATGGTGTCTTCTGTGACGAGGCAAAACTCAAGGCCTTCATTCACTGAAAACTTGATGGAGTCCTCGATGTGTCTCATCAAAGTTCCAACATCCCAATCTTCGGCAAAGAGACGAATCGGGCTTGAGCCAATGAACGCATAGACCTCAATGGGAACGCCGGTATTTTGCACAATATCTGCGATGGGCTGGATATCACGCACCATGGTGCGCCCTGCTGCCGCCGCCTTAATCTTGAGCTTGGAACGGCTGATCTCCTTAACCAGTGCAGTCACATCATCGTAAGCACGCTTGCCTGCACCCGGCAGGCCCAAATCAGCTTCCGCTACTCCAAGGCTCTCCATTAAATGAAGAATCTCAAACTTTTGATCGATGCTTGGATCCGTAACAGATGGCGACTGGATGCCGTCACGTAACGTCTCATCAAAAAGGTCAAAAGGCTTTTGGCTAAGCTTCGAAACTTTTTTTAAGCGGTTCCAATTAAAAATATAATCATGTTCGACATCGGTGTTCATATCATGTTCCCCAACAAAGATGACCTACGAAAACTAAACTACTTAACGGCTTCAATGGTTAGAGCCACGCCTTGACCACCGCCAATGCAAGCCGAACCTATAGCGTGTGTATCACCACGGCGTCTCAGTTCGTGAACGAGGTGCGTGGTAATTCGTGCACCACTTGCTGCCAGTGGGTGCCCTACTGCGAGAGCTCCACCATTTACATTAAGCTTATCCATATCAAGACCGAGTTCTTTTTGAACCGCGAGTACTTGAGGTGCGAATGCTTCGTTCACTTCAATCAATTGGTAATCATCGAATGTGGATTCAGTCATCGCCAGTGCCGCTTTCATCGCGGGGACTGGACCGATTCCCATAATGGTTGGATCACAACCCGACACGCCCCAACCTGTAAGCTTCGCCAGAGGCTTCAGATTATGCTTCGCCACATAATCACCAGATGCCAAAACCAATGCAGATGCTCCGTCGCAGATACCACTTGCAGCGGCTGCGTGGATGACACCATCCTTCTTGAAGACCTTCGGAAGCTTCTTGAGGCTTTCAACAGTTGTCTGAGGGCGGTTGTGCTCGTCTTTGATAAACTCGACCTTCTCTCGTCGCTTCTTCACTTCTACCGGGCAGAGTTCGGCATCAAAAATGCCCGACTCTTGAGCTGCTGCAAAACGCTGCTGTGAGCGAACGGAGTATTCATCAACTTCGTCTTGAGAGATTGAATATTGCTCAGCAAGCTTCTCCGCGGTCATCGCCATTGGCAAGCCGGTGTAGCTATCGGTCAAGCATGTCCAGAGTGAATCTTCCATGTCACTCCTACCCAGTGGCAAACCCCAACGTGCACCGCGCACGATATGCGGCGCCTGGCTCATGGATTCACTGCCGCCGACCAAGGTGACTTCAGCCTGGCCCGTTAAGATCTCTTTAGCTCCGCAAATAATAGCTTCGAAACCTGACCCACAGAGCCGGTTTAACGTTAGAGCAGGAACACTTTGCGGCAAGCCAGCTCGAAGCCCAACGTGGCGAGCAAGATAGATGGCATCAGCAGAAGTTTGTAAAACGTTGCCAAAGAAAACGTGGTCTACGTCTTCCTTATTGACGCCCGCTGCATCCAGCGCGGCTTCGGCTGCTTCAACACCCAAATCAGTGGCAGTTTTCTTGGTCAGAGCGCCACCAAAAGCGCCGAAAGCGGTTCGTTTAGCTGATAGAATATAGATATCTTTTGATAGCGAGCGCATAGGACCTCCAAATTTCAATGATACGTCGTGGGCGTTCTTAACTGTCACCATCGGTGACGTCAACGACGCAGAGCGCCAAGGTTATCTACACGGGCCGTTCATCCCGATGGGCCGATCACAGAATCCGTGCATCTTCGGAAAAACATGGTTAGTATCAAGTAGATCCATGAAGAATCTTAGGGAAATAGTCTGCATGGTCACAGTGACCACGATTTTGCTGACACTCACAGCATGCGACGGTGTTTCACGTCTACGCAGCTTTTTTCACCCCGATGAGTCACCACAGGGCCTAGAAGGTTCCACCAGCCTCAGTCTCGAGATTACACCAGCGGTAGATCTCGACATCTTCCTCGACGGTGAATTGGTTGCGCACGCCTCACCCTACGCCGCGCGCTTCTTGCCAGCGGGACCGCACAG
>JABJBS010000024.1 GCA_018668695.1 Deltaproteobacteria bacterium | reverse complement strand
TACGAAGAGGAATGCGAAGCAGAACCTACCGATGCTCGTAAGATTATGATTCTTGGTTCAGGGCCGAATAGAATCGGGCAGGGAATCGAGTTTGATTATTGTTCGTGCCACGCATCGTTTGCGCTGAAGGAAATGGGCATTGAGAGCATTATGGTCAACTGTAACCCAGAGACCGTCTCAACCGATTATGACACCAGCGACCGTCTGTATTTTGAACCACTCACGTTCGAAGACGTGATGAATATTGTAGAAAAAGAGAAGCCCGACGGAATTATTGTCCAATTCGGCGGGCAAACACCGCTTAACCTTACGAAGCCACTCAGCAATGCCGGTGTCAAAATCATGGGCACCAGCCCAGACTCAGTTGA
The DNA here is from genome assembly GCA_018668695.1 of Deltaproteobacteria bacterium. Taxonomy (NCBI): domain Bacteria; kingdom Pseudomonadati; phylum Myxococcota; class Myxococcia; species Deltaproteobacteria bacterium. Next base: position 2,004 of record JABJBS010000024.1, on the reverse strand, counting down.
CTTGGCGGAAGACCGTGAACGTTTTAACGAGTTCCTCGATGGTTTAGATATTCGATATCCAAAGCATGCATTCGCTTCAACGCTGGATGAAGCTCACGATGTCGCCAGCAAGCTGGGTTACCCAGTCCTGGTTAGACCATCCTATGTACTCGGCGGCCGCGCGATGGCAATTGTGTACGACCCACAGGAGCTGTCTAAATTTGCGACTGAAGCTTTTGCAGCGTCGTCTCAAAATTCGGTGCTGATTGATAAGTTTCTCGAAGACGCTTTCGAAGTCGATGTCGACTGCCTTTGCGATGGTGAAAATGCGATTGTCGCTGCCATCATGCAGCACGTTGAGCAAGCTGGTGTTCACAGTGGCGATTCAAGCTGCGTACTACCAACCTACAAAATCGATGAGAAACACAAGGACGAGATCCGCGACTGGACCAAGAGGATGGCTGTCGGCCTGAAGGTTCAAGGTCTTATGAATATCCAATTCGCAATCGCGGGTGGATTACTCTACGTCCTTGAAGCAAACCCAAGAGCATCACGAACCATCCCATACGTAGCAAAAGCGACTGGTGTTCCGCTTGCGAAAATGGCTACCAGGCTCATGGTTGGTGAAACACTTGAAAGTTTGGGCCTCACAGATGACTTGAAAGTTAAGTATCACTTCGTCAAAACGCCGGTATTTCCGTATTCTAAATTCCCAGGCGTAGATCCTAGGTTGTCTCCAGAAATGCGCTCAACTGGCGAAGTTATGGGCGTATCGAAACGTCTTGGAGCTGCATTCTATAAGGCACAGCTTGCGGCCGGGAACCGCTTACCCACAGAAGGTAAGATACTCATAACGGTTAATTCTGAAGACCACATGGGCGTTCTTCCAACCGCCAAAAAGCTATCCGACTTAGGCTTTGAACTGCTCGCAACGCGCGGGACCGCCAAAACCCTTGCGGATAACGGGGTAGACGTCGGCGTGGTTCTCAAGCACCACGAGGGTCGTCCTAGCTGCGTTGACTTGATTAAGAACGATGAAATTGCACTGGTCATCAATACACCGCTGGGCGCACCAGCTGTTAAAGACGGCCGCGAGATTCGAATGGCATCCGTTGAGCATGGGGTACCATTTATGACCACGCTATCTGGAGCGGCGGCAGCAGCCGAGGCCATTGCTGACCTTAAGCAAGGTAATATTGTTGAGGTTGCGTGCCTGCAGGAAATTCACGCAGAATAGAACCTGCTTCAATAACCCAGGCCAGATGTCCAAATAACGAACATTATGTAAACTTAGGCTTTAAGATGCATGAATTCATTTACGGTCACCGAGGCGCCAGGGCTCATCTCCCAGAAAACACCATTCAAGCATTCGATGCAGCCATCAAGGGCGGCGCCAATGCTATCGAAACCGACGTCCACCTTACCTCCGATGGTGAGGTCGTCGTCTTTCATGACGCCACCGGTGAGCGTATCGCAGGAACGAATCAATCAATCGCTTCCGTCACCTGGAACGAAGCTCAGCACTGGGATGTGGGCCACCAGCACATTGCCAAAGATGGGTCCAGGCCATTTAAAGGCAGCGACTACCGAATGCCGCTGCTTAAAACCGTCTTGGAGACTTACCCAGGAACAAGAATAAACATCGACATCAAGCCTGGCCATAAAGCGGTCAGAGCTGTCGTTGATGTTGTGGAACAGTTCGGCGACCCGGCCGATGTGCTACTCACAAGCTTTGACGATCAGGTGCGCACCAAGCTCCAGGAAGCGAATTACAGAGGGCCAGTTGGACTGGGATATCGCGAATGTATTTTGGCGCTGCTGATGCCTCGGGTGGCAATACGCAATCGCTGGCCAAGCGGCACAAGGCTTCAGGTTCCACCAGCATTTGGGCCATTCAAGCTGGGGACGTCACGGTTCATTCGCAAGGCTCACGCCGCAGGACTAAAGGTCGATTTCTGGACCATTAACGACGCGGACCAGGCCCAGTCCTTGGTGAACCACGGCGCGGACGGCATCATGTCCGAC
>JABJBS010000023.1 GCA_018668695.1 Deltaproteobacteria bacterium | reverse complement strand
TCGCCAGTCGAACGCCTTGGACCACCGGGGTATCCAAGTTGATTGTCTTAACCGCCGTTGTGCTTTTTGGGATATCCACGAATATTCGTCCGCCCGCATTGCCAGCCTTTTCACCAGCAATGGAACCCACTCGAAATTCAGACGGCTTATCCAGATAAATCGCAACCCGAACGTAGTCATCGTTACTCCAGCTTTTCACACGGACTATCTCGCTCTTAACTTTATCCTCGGCATCATTACGTCCCAGAAGTCGTCCCTTAACCCTGGGTGCCTTCTGTGCCTTTTTGGCATCTCCTTCCGGCCTAGCGACACCATGCTCACGTAACCACTGCCTCGCTCGTGATGCCATATCCGACACGGGAAAATCCTGAACCAATCTTTCAGCGAGTTCCGTGGCCTCCGGGTACCTCGTCTTTCGTTTCGCGGTAATGACGACCTGCTGCCAAAGCGCATCGTCGGCCAGAGTGGTACCTCTGCAAGCTTCCTCCGCCACCTCATAGGCACTGAACGCATGACGGATATCTGCGTTAACCCGGGACACATCATAAAGCCCGCGCCACAGCTCAGCCTCGGTATACGCCGCCCGACAAGCTTGCTTCGACTCTTTGTTCGCTTTCAGGAATGTCTGGAAGCGGGCGATAACTTGGATCCAGTCGTGGCGGAATTGCTTCTTTTTGGGGTCCGCCTTAAACGCGAAATAGATAGCGCGAACCTTGTCGTACTGCTTCGCTGAACTTGCCTCAGCAGCACGTGCCGCACCCGCGCAAAATAGCAGTGCCAATATCAACCCAGCAAACAAGAATCGATTCATGACTGGATGACGACGTGATGCCTGCATTTTATTCTTCAAGCCGTCCAACAAAGAGACCACATTCAGGACACTCTTCTTCAGCAGCTGGAACGGGTGAATTACAGGCTGGACAATTCTCTGAATCAAGCACCACCTCTTCAAGCCCTTCTGCCGCTACAGACTGCTCCCATTCGTTTCCAAAAAACGCACGAGCTTGCTCTATATCCGTGGTGGAGCAAAGTAGCGTAAAGCGGCCCATAGCCCGCTGCTCTTCTGACTCAGCCGAAATTACAGTGGCGATTCTGTTGGCTGCAAGCTTACGCTGAAGCTGCAGCAGAAGTTCCTGATTGGCGGTCACCAATATTTCAAGTTCCTTACCTTCGAGCAAAGCCGCCATCGTATCCTTGGATTGAAATGGATCATGATCTGGCTGCTCGTCGACTAGCGCCTTATCGCAACCGGCACACCACTCAAGACCTGGTCTAAATTCACCTCTACATGTGGGACAAAACATACTGAGCCTCTTATTTTTTCTTCAATTTCTTTTGCAACCTATCGAGCGTCACCAGTGCTTGCACTGGCGTCATCGCGTTTAGGTCAAGTTCAACCAATTCGTTCAAGGTCCGCGCCTTGAGTTGTTCCGCCTTGCTGGCCGTGCTTTTAGCAACTGGCTTAACAGCATCCTTCGACGCAGCACTTTGTGCCGGAAATAATGAAAGCTGAGGGCGCTCTCCGCGCTTCGTCGTGTTCACCTCGCCTTGGGCAGCTTTCTCCAAGGAACTCAGAATATCGCCGGCACGTTCGATAACCCCTTCCGGCAAACCCGCAAGCCCAGCAACCTGAATCCCATAACTTCGATTGGCAGCACCGTCACGAAGCTCCCGAAGAAATAAAATCTTACCGGCGTTCTGACGGACTGCAACACAGGCGTTAACGATACCCGGCCTTCCCACCTCCAAGTCGGTTAATTCATGGTAATGGGTCGCAAACATGGCCAGGCATTGAACCGACTCATAAAGTGACTCGGCAACCGCCCAAGCAATCGAAACGCCATCGTAAGTGCTGGTGCCTCGGCCAACCTCATCCAAGATCACCAAACTTCGGTCGGTGGCCTCTTTAAGAATGGTTGCGGTCTTGAGCATTTCAACCATAAATGTACTGTGGCCTCGCCCCAGGTCATCAGATGCCCCTACTCTCGTAAAGATTCGGTCGCTTAAGCTCATGGTTGCTGAGCGTGCCGGCACGAAACTTCCCATCTGAGCTAAAATAACTGAGATGGCAGCCTGACGCATTACCGTCGATTTACCGCCCATGTTGGGACCTGTAACAATCATGAGACGCCGGTCATCACCACTCAACTCAATATTGTTGGGAATGAAACGCTCTCCGCCCGGCATCAATCGCTCGACGACTGGATGCCTCGACTCAGATAGCCGCAGACACTTATCCTCGGTAAACTCGGGCCTTGTCCAGCGGCATTCATCGGCAACCTCGGCAAGCGCCAACGTAGCATCGGTCTGCCCGACCAATCGAGCCAACTGGCGAAGCCTATGAATATCTCCCGCCAGAACCTCCAAGAGATCATTATAGAGCCGTAGCTCTTCAGTCTTTCTTTTCTCGTCGGCACCCAGCACGCGAGTCTCGAATGTTTTCAGTTCCTCGGTAATGAAGCGCTCGGCATTTACCAAAGTTTGCTTCCGAAGGTAGTGTTCAGGAACCTTGTCTGCGTTCGCACGACTTACCTCAAGAAAATATCCGAACACCTTATTGTATCGAACTTTCAGCTTCGGGATTCCTGTATTCTCACGCTCGCGCGCCTCAAGCTCACTTAGAAACTCATGGCCCTGAGTAGAGTCGACGATGTACTGGTCCAGCTGTTCTTCGTACCCCAATTTGAAAATACCGCCGTCGGTAATCGCTGTAGGAGGCGCCTCGACTAGTGCGCGCTCCAACAATGCCCGCACTTCGCTTACGAGATCGGCTTGCTGCCACTTAAGAGCCAACGGAGAATCACTCTGACTCAAAACAGCCTTGATTCCTGGCGCAGCCATCAGCGAATCTCGCAAAGCACCGAGATCCTTCGGGTTGGCTCGGCCCACAGCAATACGGCCTACCAACCGCTCGATGTCACGAACGGCCAGTAGAGCTTGCTGTGAATTCTGGCGCGCGTTGCGGTCTGCCTTTAAAGCAGAGACGTTATCAAGTCTTTCGTTGATGGCGTCAGATGCTCGCAAAGGAAAGTGCATCCAATGTGAGAGCGTTCGAGTTCCAAGAGAGGTTTGGCAGCGGTTAATATGCCAGAGGAGCGATCCTTCCTTCTTTCCTTCGCGCTGGGTTCGAACCAATTCGAGATTATTTCGAGTGGTCTCATCGAGCGTAAGGTAATCGGCAATTCGGTACGCTCTTGGACACGCCAAATGGCGCAGGCTACGCCGCTGGGTGCCTTCGGTGAAGTGAACGAGATTTTCAACGACTAGAAGAAACGGCAAAGGTGCTTCACCCGGAACTCCGTCTATCGACAGTGAGCCAAACCGGTGTGAAAATGTTCGCCGTACCGCTTTGGGATCAGGCCCCGCACCGTCCAACTTACGAAGCGGCAAGCGAGCTACTCGAAGGTCACTCTCAATTTCACCGGCGGTACTCTCCCGTGCTATCACCTCACGGGTGTTCATGCGGTGCAGTTCGTCAAGCAACGAACCCTTGGCGCATTCTGTCACGACGACTTCGCCAGCCAACATATCCAAGAAACCTAAAGTCCACATTCCACTGGCAGAAGCTGGCTCCACACATGCCAAGTAAGCGCGGCTTGTGGGGTCCAGTGATTCAAGGTCGCAAATGGTACCCGGTGTGACCAGCTGAGTAATCTCGCGGCGGACAAGTCCCTTGGCCTGCTTTGGGTCCTCTACTTGGTCACAGATTGCAACGGTGTAGCCTCGCTCGACCAAGCGCGCGATGTAGGATGTGATTGAATGATGTGGCACGCCAGCCATCGGTATCGCATCAGCGCCCTTGTCTCGGGCGGTAAGGACAATATCAAGCTCTCTGGCTGCAACTCTCGCATCTTCAAAGAAGAGTTCAAAAAAGTCGCCCATTCTAAAAAGCAGAATAGAGTCTTCCGGCACCTGCTTTTTGGCGTCGATGTACTGACGTAACATCGGAGTCAATTTTCGGCCTTCGGCTTGCTGTAGAGTAGTCTGTACCATGGTAGATTTTTAACAGATCCCTCTGACGCCAATGGTCTATATGATGGGGATTACGACAAAAAAAAAGGCATGTTTCCCGAAGGAGACATGCCTTTTAATTGTATTTCAAATTAACCTATTCTGCAGCTGATTGTAACTCTACCTCAGGGGTGTCGTCACACTCGAATCCAGCAGAAGCATTGATCCGCTTTTTGAGCTCGTGGCCCACTGTAAAAAACGGTACCCGCTTAGCTGGTACAGAAATAGTTTCACCCGTTTTCGGGTTACGTCCCTGTCGCGAACGACGGTTACGTACTGAAAAGCTACCAAATCCCCGGATTTCAATTCGATCACCGCCCTGAAGAGCATTGGTCATCGAGTCAAACATCGTATTCACGACCACTTCAACATCACGGGCCGGGAGGTGCTGGAGACTTGAGGCTATTGCCTGAATGAGCTCACTCTTGGTCATATGACAACTCCTCTTCAAGGGCCGCCTAAAGACGGCCCATGAATAAATCCCGGATTATTCCTTTGGTTCAGTGCCGTCTTCTTCAACAACGTTGAAGTTCTTCAATGCATCAAACGCTGTTCCGCCCATACCGCCGCCCGACGACGCCGTGTGGTCGTGCATGTATGCTCGGTAGTCGCCAGTGCCATCACGCGCTGCCTTAATAGACAGAGCAATACGACGCTCACCTGGGTCAACATCAAGAACCATCACTTCAAGTGAATCGCCTTCTTTAACCATATCTTCAACCTTAGTCTCACGGTCATCTGAAAGTTCAGATACGTGACACAGGCCATCAATTCCTGGCTCAATTTCAACGAATGCACCGTAATCAGTGATCTTCTTAACTGCACCAGTAACCTTCGTTCCACGTGGGAAACGACGTGGGAGAGTTTCCCATGGGTCATCAGTAAGCTGCTTGATACCGAGGCTAAAGCGCTCGTTATCTACATCGATGTTAAGAACAACTGCTTCAACTTCGTCGCCCTTCTTGAAGAGATCGCTTGGGTGCTTCACACGGTGTGTCCAAGACATATCAGAAATATGTACGAGGCCATCGATGCCGTCTTCAACGCCTACGAAGATACCGAAATCAGTGATGTTGCGAACAACACCATTAAGAACCGCACCTACTGGGTAACGCTCAATGATAAGCGTCCATGGGTTAGGCTCAGCCTGCTTCATACCTAGAGAGATACGCTTCTGTGAGAGGTCGATGTCGAGAACGAGTGCTGCCACATCGTCACCAACTTTAACAACCTGTGACGGATGCTTAACTCGCTTCGTCCAGCTCATTTCAGAAACATGTACAAGGCCTTCAACACCTGGCTCGATTTCGATGAATGCACCGTAATCAGTCAAGCTTACAATCTTACCTTCAACACGCTGGCTTACTGGGTACTTGTCCGCAGCATTTGCCCATGGATCTTCAGTGATCTGCTTAAACCCGAGAGAAACACGCTCAGACTCAGCATCAAACTTAAGAACCTTAACGTTGATTTCATCACCAATGTTAAACATTTCAGATGGGTGACTGATACGTCCCCAGCTCATGTCTGTGATGTGGAGAAGTCCATCGATACCACCGAGGTCAACGAATGCACCGTACTCAGTAAGGTTCTTAACGATACCTGGGAGTACTTCACCTTCAGCGATGCGCTCAAGAGTTGTGCTCTTAAGTGCTTCACGCTCTTGCTCAAGAAGAGCACGACGGGAAAGTACGATGTTTCCGCGACGCTTGTTGAACTTGATGATTTTGAACTCGAACTCTTCGCCGAGAAGCTTGTCGAGGTTACGAACAGGTCGTAAGTCAACTTGGCTACCTGGCAAGAACGCCTTAACGCCAATATCAACAGAAAGACCGCCCTTAACGCGTGCGATGATTGTACCCTTAACGAGTTCATCACGCTCAGCTGCTGCTGAGATGTCATCCCATACGCGAAGCTTGTCCGCCTTTTCCTTAGACACGATAACGAGTCCTGAATCGTCTTCGCGGCTTTCCACGAATACGTCCAGTTTGTCACCGACAACTACTGAGCGAACGCCTTCTACAAGGCGGAACTCAGAGAGAGGCACAGTTGCCTCACTCTTGTAGCCGATGTCTACAAGTACGGTATCTTTCTTAATTTCAATGACGGTGCCGCTAACAACTTCGCCTTCGCGAACTTCACTTTGCGACTGCAAGCTTTCTTCAAAAAGCTGGGCGAAGTTTTCTTCGACCGGTGCGCCTTGAGTTTCGATTTCCATTAGAATCTCCAACAAACAAAATGCTGACCTAAGCCAGCTATGCTGCAGTTGCGTGGTATTGTCCCGCCGCAACGCAGGCTAAAGGTATAAATTTCGTATAGATAAAACGTAATTATCGTCGTGCACGAGCTGCACTGCGACGTCGACGTTTCTCAGCTGCGAGCTGCTTTTCTTTCCGACGTACAGAAGGCTTGATGTAGTGCTCACGCTTTCGGACGTCTTTAAGAATACCAGCTGCTTCAACTTTTTTCTTAAAGCGCTTAAGGGCCTTTTCTAAAGGCTCACCGTCTTTAACAACAACTTTAGTCACTTCTCATCACCTCCTTCCAAGAGATTTCTCGCGGGGCTAATCTGTCCTGGAGCGATTGGCTCCGGATGTTAGTGCCTTGAGAGGTGGCGGATAGTACGAATTTAAAGCAAGAAATCAAGCTAGTGGAGGGATTTTCTTGACTGTTTTCGGTGAGATCCGGAATTTGATCCCCAGAAGCCGCGACGCCTTGGTTACTTCGAAACGCCTTTTTTCCAATTTTTCAGACCGTGAACTTCATCTGGCGTTAAAAATCGCCACGCGCCCGGCTGCATTTCACCGATTTCAACACCGCCAAAGTCGGTTCGAATCAACCGGTTAACGGTTTGACCGATGGCCAGACACATCCGCTTAATTTGGTGATTTCGACCTTCAAAAATGGTCATTTCAAGCCAGGCATTGGAGGAGCCGCGCTTTGTTATCTGAACTTCAGCAGGTGCAGTTGGACGAGTGAATGAACCATCGGGGTTTTGAAGCCGTACGCCCCGCCGCATACGCTCAAGAGCGCGGTCGTCAGGGGTTCCGCCGATTCGAACCGCGTAGGTGCGTGGAACGTGATAACGAGGATGGGTCATTTGGTTCGCAAAATCACCGTCATTCGTTAGTAAGATCAGGCCCTCAGCATCGAAATCAAGTCGTCCAACCGGGTAAATTCGTGGCAATTCGCCTTCATAACTTCGCTTACCCATAGCCCGGGTCTTTTCTATAACCTCAAGCACCGTAGCCCGACCTTCTGGGTCATGGGCGGTACTAATCACGTGGATTGGCTTATGCAGCAAAATATAGACGAGGGGCTCAGGGTTTAGGCGCCCGTAACCTTCAACTGTAATGTTGTCGTGCTTGAGGTCAGCTTTGGTGCCCAGCTCGGTCACAAGCTTGCCGTTTACCCGAACACGGCCGTCGGTAATGAAAGTTTCAGCTTTGCGACGTGAAGCAATGCCTGCCTTCGCAATGATTTTCTGGATTCGTTCTTTGGCCATTGTGCTCTATCCGGGGAATGATGTTGCGGCCGCACTAACAACCCAGACAGAGACGGTCAATTAGAAAAGCGCTTATTTTTCAAGCCTCATCGCCATCTAGCACGATACCCTCTTGAGCCAAGGCATCGCGGGTCTGAGTTTCAGTCGATGCCAGGTTGTCCATAGCCTCGACCAAAAGCCCCACGCCCTCTTCGCCCACGCCTTCTAACTTCTCTTTGGCTGCTGCAACCACGGCAGTCAGTTCTGCATCAAAAAGGCTTACCTTTTCAACAGACTCCTCGTTCAACTCCTGGTACTCGCGCAACGAAGGAAGCTCTTTCAATGTTGAAAGATTGAAAAAGCTAAGGAAATCTCGGGTCGTACCATAAAGCAAAGGTCGACCTGGTTCTTCCTTTTTACCAACAATCTTCAATAGCCCCCGCTCGAGCAGAATTCTAAGCGTACCGCCGCAATCGACACCACGAACAAAATCAATCTCCGACTTTGTAACCGGTTGGCGATAGGCAACGATTGATAAGGTTTCCAAAGCTGGCTTAGACAAACGTACGGGTCGCTGCTCGCGAAGAGCTCGGATCAGGTCGGCGTACTTTGAAACCGAACGAAACGTAAAGCCTTCGGCAACTTCGACCAATGCGAAGCCACGAGCCTCGGAACCATCTTCCGGCCATCGCTTGCGGAGCAGCTTTAAGCTCCCGCGTAAACGACCCAGTGACTCTTCGCGCTCCTCATCCGGTAATTCTTTAAGGTGACGTGAAAGAACCTTCTTTAGCTCTCTAAATGTCACGGGCTCACCGCAGGCAAAAATCAATGCCTCAAGCGCCGCGACCATTTCTTCCTGCTCCATGACTTACCCTTTATGCATATTGTGACTCGTCGAGCCCACTTAAACGCCTGGTTACTTCCTTCGGATCATCGAATCTCGGCTGCAAAAACAGGTCACCCTCGTCGCTCTGGTAAACTCGCATCAGCTTCATTTTGGCCATTTCCAGGACGGCGAGAAAGCTCACAATGAGCTCAATCCTCGTGTTTACGTCTTCTAGGAGTGAATCGAATTCGAGGTTTTTCTGGGACGCTAAAATATCCAGGAGCTCCTCAATCCTTTGCCTGATTGAGATATTATCGAGAACGACATGGTGTTTACGCTTAATCTTTTTCCTGCGTACGATGTGGTCAAATGTCTGCACCAATGCGTAAACATTCATCTCTTTAAGGGGTGCATCCTTAGAGTTATAAGCAATCACTTCGGGTCGTCGTTCAAAGACATCCCGATTGAGTCGTGGGCGATTGCCAAGACTCTCGGCTGCTTCTTTGTATTTCTGGTATTCAAGTAAGCGC
>JABJBS010000022.1 GCA_018668695.1 Deltaproteobacteria bacterium | reverse complement strand
GCGTAGAAGTAACCATGAACTCGGAACGAAATCCTCAAACCGGTCTTGTGGATGTTCAACGCCCCGAAACAAGACTCTCATTGGAGCAGATCCCGATTGGACTTTGGCAGGTAGAGGTGACCACCTTAAGCATTCTTGGTGAGCCGCTGCGCAGCGTTTTGATCAACGACATCTATATTCAGCCCTCTCGAGAAACTGAAGTGGTCGTGGACCTCGCTGAGCTGACAAGTTCACCGTCGCCCACCCCCGATGAACCAGAACCAGAACTCGAAGATGAAGCATGCAGTGAAGACGATGAATACCTCGTTTGTCAGGACTGCATCGATGGCTTCGTCGTGACGTTAGATGACGACCCAGCTTGTGGCGTCATCAGCTGCGAAACCTACGAAGGTTGGAGCCTCGAAGGCATCAATTCACCTTCGAGCACTTCAGAGTGTCTCCAGGAGCAGGCAAACGACATTACAGAAAATCGCTGTCTCGCTCCTGGTGTCTGCATTGAGGCGAGCGACGAAAATTGCCCAACGTCCGCATCAACCATTGCTCAAGCAGGTTTGTGCAAATTCATAACAGGCTGTGAGCAGGGTCAACCATCCATTGAAAATTACCCCAACGGCACACCATGTCTTTCAAATAATATTTGTAACAACGGCAACTGTATTCCAACCGAACCTGAGGCCGGATGCGCAGACGGACAAAGAGATGGGTTTCTGTCCATTAATAATTATCCGCTTATTGCTGCGTGTTCTGGCGGATGGTCCATTGGTGGTGTAACCCGTGATGATTTAACGGCCGAATGTGGACACCAAAGCGGTAATCAATCAGGCAACCCAGATGGCAACGGTTGCAGCGCTGCAGATTTATGCGCACCTGGGTGGCACGTATGCCAAGGTCATCAGGAAGTTTCCGAGAAGAGTCCAGCTGGCTGCGATGATGCCGTTGCTCCTGGCACACCGAACAAAGGGGTGTTTTTTGCAATTCATCAAAACAGCACCAGCAACACCATGTGTGATAACAGCACCGAAGCCAACGATGTATTTGGGTGTGGTAATCTCGGAAACGAACTCAGCAGTGGCCAAAACTGCGGCCCCCTCACCCGTGCACTTGCAAGCACACAGCCCAACTCTTGTGGCTACAACGAAGCTGAGCCAGGGCATGGCCCGTGGCAATGCCTCGGCGGAAATCAAAGTCACTTTGAAGAAGGTGCGCTCGTGACAAAGAATGGCTGCCCGAATAACTCATGCTCTTACGACGGATACAGTGTGGGAAATCAAGATCGAGGTGGGGTGCTTTGCTGTAGAAACTAAGACATCGTCTGCTTAGTTTTCCTCTTCAATGCATTCAAAGTCTAGCTCGCAATTATCACAACCCACCGCTGCGTAGCCTGCACTGCAGGTATCGCAGCGCTCTCCGCCATAGCCGTCTTCACACATGCAATAATCAGCGAGGCCCTCTTCTTGTTGGCAGGCTCCACGTGCGCAAGGTGCTGTGTCACAATTCAAACCAGCATCACTCTCGCCGTAGCCGCCTCCCGAACCATAGTCCGAAGAAGACCAAGTGCCCTCATCGGGGTCAAAGCTCTTCTCAGGGTAAGGGTAATCCTCTGGTTCTAAAGCTTCCGCAGTTTCCACAGGTTCCAGCGGGCTACCGCACCCAATCAACACAAAACAAATCACCAAGGACTTCATTTTCATAAGCCAGTCTCCAGACAGGTTAAATCATTCACGAGAATTAAAGAGCTGCGTGGCTCCAAGACCATCAAGTCGCCTTCGAGCTTGGGGGTTTGTTGTAAAGCAGGATACCAGCCTAAATCAGAGAGGGGGTGGTACCGCGTGCGACGAACGTTTTGAGAGCGGTTCAGATAAATCCATGCCTCTTGTTCTTCGAGCGTCTTTTTATAGACGTAAAGCTCATCGTCCACATACTCGAGACTGCTTTGCCCCAATCGAATCACATCAGAGCAGGACCTAAGTTTGCCCAGCTTCTGAACATGGCTGAGAACATCCTTCTCTGAACCTTGGAGTTCATTATCAAATCTCATATTGCGACGATTGTCGGGGTCGTTGGCTCCAGGCATTCCCAATTCATCGCCATAGTAAATCACCGGCGCCCCTGGCTGAGTCATTAAGAAGGTCCAGGCTAGTTTTAAAAGCCCATAGGTCGCCGAATCATCGATCTCTCGTGCAGGCTCTGTCCGCGGACTCCAAAGCTCATCGCCCTGCAGATCTGAAATAATACGCGGTACATCGTGGTTACCAATAATAGGTGCCATGACCGAACCAGAACCTCGCCAAGCCTCTTCACTGCGCACAACCTGGGCGTGCAACGCTTTCATACTCTCACGGCCGCCAAGCGCCGCCCGCAAAGTCCACATGGTTGGAAACTCAAACTGTCCGCTTAAGCCGTCTTCTCCAAGGTAATGACGAATCTGACCATGGCCACTGGAGCCGGTATAGGTTTCACCCAATAAGTAGGTATGTTGATTGCTTTGGTCGATGACTTCACGAAGCTTACGGCGCATATGCCGTGTAGCAAGTCTTGGCATCATTGGAATCGCGTCCAACCTTAATCCGTCAAGCTTGAACCGTTGAACCCAATAGAGCGCATCGTTTGTAAGCTGCTCGACCACCTCAGGGTTTTTCCAATTCAGGTCGGCCAAGAATGGGTCGAACCAGCAGGTAAGCATGTTCTCACCCCAAGGGCAGGTGATTCCACAAATACAATCCTTATCGACTCCGTTAAACCAGTGAGGGTTTTGGAAGTATGGATGATCGGTATGAACATGGTTAAGCACATAGTCCATGATCACACGAATGCCCCGGGCGTGGGCTGCTTCTACCAACGACTCCAGTTCCTCTGCACCACCAAAGCGCTCTTCAACCTCGCGAGCTGAGCGTGGCCAATAGCCATGATACGCCTGAGCGGAATAACTATCTCGGCCCACATAGGTTTCATCGGCATTTTCATGAAGCGGTGATAACCAAAGAGCGTTTACGCCCAGTTCATCGAAGTAACCTGCATTCAGTTTTTCCGTGATGCCCGCAAGCTTTCCGCCCCGATAATAAGAAATCGGAACATTGGTATCTAAAGCACTCTCGGGATTATAAAATCGATCAACCACAACTTGGTAGATAAGAGCATCGCGCCAGCTAAATGGTTTCTCTTCTACCCAGACCACACTGGACCAAGGCTTCGTCGCTTCTCCATATTCGTCAGTCGATTCAAGACTTAATGTATACCGCCCCGGGGGAAGGTCGCTGACTTCTAGAAACGCAATCTGATTTTCAAATGTAAATTCAACGTTCGAGTAATTCTCGCCATTGAGTAAGAGCGTAAGAGATTCTTCATTGAGTTTTCCGGAGCGCTTTGATGCCAAGTATTGAAACTCCCCAGTAAGTTCACCTTGTGATGAGGTCTTAAGTGTTTGCATCTTCCATTTGGGATTGTCGCAGCTTTCCACCACAACAAAGGAATGCTCCTCACCTTCATCGCTAAAGTGCGTCAGAGAATTGGAAAGGTCCCTAAAAGTATAACCATCTACCCAAATGGCGTAATGATAACTTCCGGCCGGTAAATCTAAGAGGCCAAAATAATCTCCGTCGCCGTCTAAGTCTTTGAGGGGGTGCGCACCTGGGTCCCATTCATTGAAATCACCCACCACGGCCACATGGTCCATCGTTCCGGGAGCCCGGTAATGCACGGGCACGCGGCAATCGCGAAGCGTAAGCGCTGAGGCTTGCGGGGCTGGTTGATTTTCACACGCGACCAGGAAGGCCAGCATCAGGAAGAGGAGCGGGAAATAAAAGTGGCCATGGCAACGTACACCTATCATTTCCTCTAGCATGCCCCTCTTCCTTTGAGACGAAACGTATATCACGAATGAGTTACGTTTTAAGCGACATCCCTTGAATACGCAAGACAACGAGATAAATCTGAGGCCTTTTTGGAGTATGCCTTCGGGACGCAGCGATCGGAGCACTTCAGTAATGCCCCAAATGCTTTACTCCAAAGTGAGCTCAACGCTCACCGGTTCCCCATTGACTTCAAACGGCTGCGAACTCACTTGTGGATCGGTGGCATCCGGCATTTGCATGTTGAATGGCGCGAGATCTAAGAAGGCTAGAATTTGGGCAGTTCCACCGCCTACCGCATTAAGCGTAACCGTTAGCGGAAAAAGCTCGGTCTCGACCATCTTAAATGATTTAGGCGGTCCCGCCGGTGGCAATTCATCAAATACGGCCAGTATGACCTGGCCTGATTCACTGCCTTCATAATTCACAACCACGGTTACATCTGCTGGGTCGGCGCTGTTGCCAACCTCGCCCTGAGATTCGCCATTGAGTTCAATCTCTAGAGGCGACACGCCGAGGGGAACAACTATCTCAACCGTCGTGATCAAATCCTCGGGCCCTTGAGTCATGAAATCAAGAGGCGGTGTGTCTTGCACCAACATCGCTGTGTAATTGCCCGGTGCAACCATGGGAAGCGTTGCAGTGGCAGGATACTCCACCCCTGGAATTTGTGTGAAAGCACTTGGAGGACCCGCGGGTGGGTATGTTTCAAAAAGAGCCACGATCAAATCACCGGTCGCGTCACCTTCATAGGTTAGCTCAAACACCACATCAGAGGGGCCTACTTCTTCATCTTGTTTGGGTGTCGCTGGTCCCAGTGGGTAGGGTCCATTTTCCGATACATGGTAAAGGTAGACCGCATTGTTTTCATAACCCGTCACAATCAGCTCGCTCTTACCATCGTTGTTCAAGTCGATGATTTTCTGCCCACCTGCTTGTGGAATGTCTTTATCGAGAAGCCACGTTGTAAAAGCACCATCGTCTTGAACCAATAAGTAGATGTTGGGATCACCATCACCAGAGACAATGATATCGATGTCGCCGTCCATCTCTGCATCACCCCAACCAAAGATCCCTGGAGCGGCCTGAGGAGAAGTGGACAAGCCTGGTACCGACTCTATGTATTCAGAGATTTTTGTACGCTCCCACTTCGCCGTGGGGTCAGCTGGAACTCCATACATATAGATCGCAGATTCCCAGGGATCAGCTGGAGTCTTTGCGGTATTCGTGTGGTTACTTCCCACTGCAAACAGACGTCCGTCACCCAGGAGGTTCTCCACAAAGCTCATTTGGATCGACGGGCCCACCTCATCATCAATGATGTGTCGCTCCCAGATACCGTTCGGTGCATCAGGCCCTGGTGCTTGAATCTGCTCGAGCCACGTAAAAGAGGCGCCCATATCCGCAAAAAACTCAGAGCTTGCAAAATCCATCAGTCCGTCACCGTTTAGGTCACGCCCGTTGATAAGGCCGCCAAGGCCTTCGCCAAGTACTCCAGGCGTCGTCTCAAAACGAGTTTCTGTTGTCGTTCCCTTGAACCACTGGATCTCAGCGCGGTCCGGCTCGCCTGAGTCCGGTGCAGGGCGACGCTCGCCTACGGTTACCAAGTCATCAAGGCCATCACCATCTAAGTCGGTTAAGACAGCTGCATGGTAAAAAAGTTCAGCACCGGTTGGGACAATCTCATGCATCTTCCAAGAAGAGCCCGTCTGCTCAAACCAAGTTAAGCTTCCGCACGGCCCTACACTTGGCACAAATTCGCATGCTAAAAATCCGGCACCAACCAGAGCATCCAAATCACCATCGCCGTCAATATCATGCATCTCTACATCATTGGGCCAGTAGATCCCGGCAGACTGGTCAAAGATAGGCGCCGCGGTCCAATCTTCCAGCGTCTCACCTTGAAGATAAGCAGTAACTTGTCCTTTGGGTAAATCGGGTAATTGAACCACACCAAATTTAGTTACAACTACATCGAGCTTTCCGTCACCATTGATATCGGTCACTGTGGAAAAAGCAGGGCCTTGTGCATCGGCGTCGATCACTATTTTTTCAAACGCCAATGGATAAGGTTCTACTTCCACCACAGGCTCTGGGGTCACGTCAGTCTCGTCATTGGAACTGCATGCGAAGCCACAGCATGTGAGCATCACCGCAAAAGTTATCTTCCATCCTAAATTCAACACGATATTTCTCCATGCCGCTCATGGCGGCACTTAAAACTCAAAATACGACTGAGTGGTTGTTTGATTCGGGCCGCCTAACAGGTTGGATCCAGAGTCGTCAAGATCAATCTTCTGCTGGGTAGATTTATACATCAATGATAAATATAGGTATTTAAAGAAATCTTGGTGCCTCCAGTCGGTGCTGGGTCTCTTGGGCGCGTACAATCCAAGGCTTCAAGTTGTGTTCTTCGCTTTACGTCTTCGCCGAAGAAAGACTAGAGTGACGGCCCCACCTGCCTGCCAACCAGGCAGCCCAGAGCAGAGTGGGCCGAGAGGAAATCTTTCTATGATTCATCCATTATTCCGGAAGCCACGCTTCTATCTGGGTTTTTGCGTTCTCTTATGGGGTATCGCAGGCGGCTGCTCCCAACCTCACACCAATTCCGTCCCTGCCGCAGATACGGCGGCCGGAGGTTCCGAGGTTCACAACCCTGATGACAACAACGACGGTGAAACGGGAACCAATCCCGGAGACGATAACACCGGCGATGACAACTCAGAAAACGGAACCGGCGTCGATAACCCCGATACCGGAACCGATGATAATGGCACCACGAATGATGGAGGCGATGCATGTGCAGCCGTCAATGCGGCCGCTCAAAACGTCACTCTACCTGTGGATATTATCTGGGTCATCGATGCGTCTCCAAGTATGGACGAAGAAATTACGCTGATTGAAGCCAACCTCAATGCGTTTGTTGACCAAATCACAGACTCCGGCCTGGACTATCACGTTATTTTAATCGGCTCGGATTCACAGCATTATGATGCGAGTGTTCAGCATTCTTATTATGAGATTTGCGTTCCCCCACCACTAAGTGGTGCCGCGGGTTGCCCAGATACCGACTCAGACAACTACCTGCATGTGCGCCGTGGCGTTCATAGCAGTGATGGTCTGGATATCGCAGCATCAACCTATTCGCAGTACCAACACTTTCTGCGGCCTGAAGCATTGGCGCACATGGTGATTGTTACCGATGACAACGTGGGCTGGGGAATGAATGGCAATGAGTTCATGGACTTTGTTGCCAATGCTACTGAACCCGGTTTTCCAAATGGGCTGAAGTTTCACAGCATTGTTGAGACCATCGCCTACGACCCCAACTGTGCATTCGATGACAACTGCTCATGTGGATGGGAAAAAGGAACCGACTACATCGATCTGAGTGAATCAACCGGCGGACTTGTTCATTCTGTTTGCTCCGAGGACTGGAATCCCATCTTCGATGCATTGGCAGAGAACCTTCTAGAAGGAACAGCCATGCCGTGTGATTTCCTAATCCCAGAGCCCGGACCCAACCTCGAGGTCGATCCCGGTGAAACCAATGTGGTCCTCGTATCTGAAGATGGCCTAGAACGAACCACTTTACTCAATGTGGTAGGAGCCAACATGTGTGAAGGGCAAACCTGGTACTTCGATGACCTGGATAACCCCACCACAGTCCACCTCTGCCCTGCTGCATGCGGCGCAATCAGCGGCTCAGTAGAAATTGAGTTTGGCTGCGAAACGGTAAAACACTAACTCCAGGCAGCTCCATCCGTTTTTAATAGAGCGGCTCGTAATACGCACGGGCCGCTTCAGCGCCGCGCTAGCCAAGGGCAAATACGTACATTGACTCAGCCATCTCACCCATGTCCATAATGGAGAACTGTTTTACGATGGGGGCTCAGAGTGAAACTCGAAATCAACGGAAAATCTTATGAAATCGAAGCCGAAGCAGACACACCTCTGCTTTGGGTCATCCGGGACATTATTGGTTTCACGGGAACCAAATTTGGTTGTGGTATGGGGCAATGCGGGGCTTGTACCGTACACCTCGATGGCCAAGCCATGCGGTCTTGTATTATGCCGGCTGCCGCCTGTGAGGGCATCTCGATTACAACCATTGAAGGGCTCAGCGAGACCAACTCTCACCCACTCCAACTTGCCTGGGTGGAACACGCAGTGCCCCAATGTGGCTACTGCCAAAGCGGCCAAATTATGGCAGCCGCCTCGTTGCTCAAAAATAACCCAGCGCCCACCGAAGAAGACGTCGAAGAGGCGATGACCAATATTTGCCGCTGCGGAACCTACCCACGCATTCGAAAAGCCATCGCCGCCGCGGCTAAAGCTGCCGGAGAAAATCATGAGTAAGCATACCGACCTCAGCCGCCGAGATTTCTTGCGTGTGGCCGGCAGTGGCCTCGTGGTTGGCGCTACTCTTACCTCAACTCAAGGCTGCGCTGGTCCCTTCGACAGAATCCGCAGCGCTGGCACCTCAGTGTGGGGCAAAGATCCAGATCAAAAACCAGAAACACTTTTTGATATCTGGCTCAAGATTTCAGTAGATGACACCATCACCGTATTTGTGCCCTCCTCCGAACTTGGCCAAGGTGTTTCCACATCACTGCCGATGCTTATTGCCGAAGAACTCGATGCGGATTGGAAAAGTATCCGCATGGAAATGAGCCCCGCCCACACAGACTATCGAAAAAAATATCACTATGGTTCTTTCCATATGACAGCGGAGAGCCGCAGCATCCGTGCCTCTTGGTTACGCTTGCGACAAGCCGGAGCAGCTGCCCGGTCCATGCTGGTCGATGCCGCCGCCGCGCGATGGGGGCTGGAGCCCAGTCAATGTAAGACCGAAAATGGAGCAGTACTTCACCCTGACGGGAAAACCGTACTCTCTTACGGGGCGCTCGCCGAAGAAGCGCGTAACTACTCGGCTCCTTCAGACCCACCGCTTAAAGAACACAAAGACTTTAAAATCATCGGCAAAAGTATCCCCCGCGTTGACCTCCCAGCTAAGGTCAATGGCAGCGGCGTCTTCGGAGTCGATGTCAAAGTGCCTGGAATGGTTTACGCCGCTATCCGTATCTGCCCCGTCTTTGGCGGTAGCTTAAAATCAGTTAACCGCAAAAGCATTGAGGGTATGCCTGGCGTTGAGGCCGTGGTTGAACTTGATGATGCCGTTGCCGTAGTCGCCAATAGCTGGTGGCGCGCTCAGCAAGCCGTCTCAAAATTAGACGTTGTCTTTGACGAGGGAGAACATGCCGACTTTAACGATGCCGGGGTCGAGGCCATGCTCAATGAAGGCCTTGAAGACTCGGGTCCTGAAACCTTCGGGTGCGGCGACATGGACGATGCGATTGAAGAAGCATCCACGGTACTCGACCAAGTTTATAGCGTTCCCTATATCCAACACGCCACACTGGAGCCGATGAACTGTACCGCTCATGTTCAAGAGGACCGAATTGATGTTTGGGTCCCAACCCAAAGCCAAGAGTGGACTGAAGATAAAATCACAAGCGTAAGCGGAATGAGCCGCAGCAAAATATTTATCCACACAACACTTGTTGGGGGTGGTTTGGGGCGAAGGCTTGAATCAGACTTTGCAGCGCAAGCCGTGCTCATTTCTGAAGCCGCCGGTAAGCCAGTTAAACTCATCTGGAACCGCGAGCAGGACACACAACACGGATTTTACCGACCAGCTTTCAAGGGCCGGCTCAAAGCAGCTCTTGATAAAAAAGGAAACTTAACAGGTCTATCGGTGCATAACTCGGGGCAGTTTATTCTACAAAACTACGCTCCTGGTTTTATCATCGATATTGCTCGGCGATTTCCTCGCTGGCTCAACCAAGACTTGGATGCGCTGGCCCAGCAGGGAGCAGTGGACCAAGGCTACGCTATAGCCAATCAATCCATATCGTATACCCGTACTCTTTGTCCGGTGCCTATTGGGAACCACCGCTCCGTTGGACACTCTTACAATGCATTTTTTATGGAGAGTATGCTCGATGAAGTGGCCCATGCCACAAAATCAAATCCACTCCTGATGCGTAAAAAGCTTCTTGCCCACAACCCAAGACAATTGGCGGTGCTTAACAAGCTTGAAAAGATATCGGGATTCGGCAAGCCCCCAGCGGGAAGGTCGCAAGGTATCTCTCTTCATACAGCGTTCGGCTCTATCTCAGGGCAAGTCGCCGAAGTTTCAGTTGATGATAAAGGCACACTCAAGGTTCATAAAGTCTATTGCGTGGTTGATTGTGGACCCGTGGTTCACCCCGACACCGTCGTCTCGCAGCTAGAAGGCGGTATCGCTTTCGCACTTTCAAATATGCGCGGCGAAGAAATCAACATCGAAAAAGGGCGAGTCAAACAAAGTAACTTTCACGATTACCCCATCTTAAAGCTCGCCGATATGCCTGAAGTTGAAGTGGCTATTATGGACAACCCGGATGTGGAACCAGGAGGTATAGGCGAAGTGGGTGTACCACCTCTTATTCCGGCCGTAACCAACGCAATCTTTGCCGCCACCGGCTACCGTGTACGCAGTATGCCTTTGTCCAAACATAAACTGCCCGGTAAAGCTTAAGCCGCCTATGTCATTTGATACTCTGATTCTTTCCGCCGGGCGATCGAGCCGAATGGGTCAACCCAAAGCACTCCTACAATACGACGGTAAAACTCTTTTAGAACATATCGTTTATCGAGCCTCTCAATGCACTCCAGGACAGGTTGTTATTGTTTGCGGCCACACTGATACCGCTTCAACCTTGACCCAGGAGATGGCCTTAAACATTGCCCGTCCTATTTTGGACTCGGTCGTGGTTGTGGAAGGCAGAAGCGACGGCCAGCCCATCGACTCCATTCGGTGTGGACTCGATGTTCTCCCGACACCCAAGAGGCTTCTCCTATGGCCCGTTGACATGGTGTTTGGAAGCTTAAATCTTGTCGATAAATTATCTTCTAGCTTTCTTGAAGACGACGACAAAATCGCACGCCCGATATACGACGGCAAACACGGCCACCCCGTTCTTTTCGGCAAACAAGCCCGTCACGAATTAGGGACGGCTCTGGCAGACCAAGGGGCTCATCACGTGGTCCACCGAAACTCGAAGCGACTGATTGATATTGAATACGGCGATAAACGTATTATTCAGGCGATGAACACGCCACAAGAAGCACGGCTATGCGGAGTAAGTATCTAAGGCGGCTCAATTGGCCAGCTTAGAATTCTGTTCGTGTTTTTTCATATTGAGACGAATGACTTCAAGCCTGCTTTGTAGATCCTGCCAAACGAAAATCAATTCTGTTCGCAAAAGTTGGTAAGTCTTGCGGGATTCACGAGGATGATTTGCCGCGGCAACGTGTCGTAGCTCAAGAGCAAGCCGAGATGCATGCAAAGCGCCCACATCCAAACATTCGGTGTAGATCGCATCGGCGGCACTCAGTACCTCCTTGGGTTGCCAAAGATTCAGGCCGTCCAGCGCTCGACTTAAGTCATGGCTGATAGTCGATAAGAACCCGATGATCCGTTCGATAGAGCCCAGGCAAGATTCTTGATCCACCGCCGTGCGAGAAAAACGGTCCTCAGTTAACCCTCGCCCGGGCAGCCGGTTAAATTCTGGATAATGACGAATGGTTTCTCGGCTTACACTGTTGTTTTCGTAAGTTGGCATAAGGTTCATCCGTAGGTTCATGAATCTAAAGTCGGTACGGCTTGAAGTTTAAGTTACCAAAGATTCGCCCAGTCGTCTACTCAAGAGTAGATTAGCAGCATATAATCATTCCCCGCCTAACCTGCTATAAAGATTGACCTTTTAGGTTTTGGCCGTAAAGAGCTGTACAGAGTTGATCGGCTTATTCTCAATCGACCAGGCTTTATGGCTTGTAAGCAGCCTCTAAATATCCAATATCAGTCCCACATTTTTCCAAAGGAAGACAAAGAGTGAAATGGATTTATTCGGTCGTGCTTACGCTTGCCTTCACCGCCTGTTCCCAATCCCTCCCGGAGGTACAAATGGATAACACTCCAGATATCGCAGCCATCGACACCGTTCTTGATGGCTTTCACAATGCCGCGTCCAAAGCCGATGGAGCCACCTATTTTGGTTATTTTCACAAAGATGGGGTGTTCTTAGGAACCGACAAAAACGAGCGATGGAGTGTTGAAGCATTCAAAGCCTTCGCCGAACCCTATTTTTCAAAGGGTAAAGGGTGGACCTATGTATCCACTGCACGCAACATCTCACTTGCACCGAGCGGCAAAACTGCTTGGTTTGACGAGCAACTGCACAACGAGAAATATGGCAACACCCGAGGCAGCGGCGCATTGGTCAAGCAAGACCAAACATGGCAGATCACACACTATGTATTAAGCTTTCCCGTTCCGAACGAAGTGGCCGGAGAAGCCATCAAACTCATTCAAGCCCACGAGGAAGCTTCTAAAACGACGCCTTAATTTGTCTAGATAGGGTTAATGACTTGATGCCATGCTCATACAATGTCATCGATCTTCTATGTTAAAGACACCTTCATCGTTTAGTATCATTGGCATCACTGCTCTGCTTTTAAGTTTGGCTCTCAGCCACCAAGCTTGCAAAGGCGACTCAGAAACGACCGAGCCTGAACCCAGTACATTTGTGATCCCAGATCACCCCTACATGCTGGTCACTGCGGATAGAAAAACACAGATTCTCGAAAACATTGAATCCGAAACACTCGGGCACATCTTCACGCGCATTGAGAGCCAGGCACTTAAAGAGCTCCAAAATCCAGAGCCTGATACTTGGGACGCAGGCCTTCATGGCGATAACGCCGAGGTTGCGATGTTCAATGCATTCATCGCCTGGCTACAAGATGACGCCGATGCCGCCGCCCGCTCGATCGCGGCTATGGAAATGCTTGAGACCAATTGGGATGACCATACCCAGTGGGGCATCAACATCCGCATGCCAGAGAGCCTTATGCACTACACGGCTGCTTGGGATTTTCTGATGGCTACAGATTTTATGAACGAAGCACAAAGCCAATCCATTGAAGACAAGCTCACTGTCATCACCGAACAGTTTTATGACCATTATGTTCTGGATGCTTTTTTTCGAGGCGTTGCCTTAGGCGTTGCCCAAAACAATCATCCTATCCGCACTGCCGCGGCCATTGGTTTTGTTGGGCTCGCTTTCCAAGACCACCCCAAGGCAAAAGAGTGGTTAGACTGGTCAGTGAGTGAACTTGATTACCTGCTGGGCCCCGATGGCCAATACGTTCAAGCAGACGGCAGCATCAGCGAAGGCCCGCACTATTTTAGTTTCGGATTTGCACCGACCGTCGCGTTTTTTATCGCAGTTGATAACCGCCAAGATCCTGAAACGATTTACAACCGCAACTGCATCAACCGCTCCGATCTTGATCCCTGGACCGGCCATGGCTGTGTAGAAAACGAACCCTTTACCTACCCGAGCCCCATTCGCAGTGAACTCATGCATGCTGTCCTGGACTGGTCCATTTCTATTCGGCTCCCTCAAGGCCACCGGGCCCCTATCGCTGATTCACCACTTCGCAACCAAGCGGCTCAGGCACTCTTTGTGCATTATGGCGCTCCCGAACACCACCTCTGGGATTGGACCTCCAACGCGAACGACCCCTACAAAATCCGCGGCGGCCACGACCTCTCTATTTCACACCTTGCCTACGTCAGCCCGAAACCGGACGCAGAACCTCCAACCTGGAAAAATAGATTCCTACCCGCTGGAGGCATGGCAAACTTTCGCTCTGGCTGGGATTTGGATGACCGTGTGCTCATGCTCATGGGCGAAAATGGATCCGCGCGCAAAACGCTACACGACCACGTTGATGGCACTTCATTTGTAATGGGCGCCTACGGTGAACTCTTGATTACAGATACCGGTTATTACAAACCAGATACGCAAGATAATGCGGTTACCGCCAATGCCCGCTCCCACAATGTTATTTTGATCGATGGTAACGGAGCACCTGCCAAAGGCCTTCTCAACGAATGGGGCGGCGAAGATGCCTTTATTGAAAATACGGTGGAGGCTCAGAATTTAGCGTATGCGGAATCACGCCAGACTTATGAAGGCACCCAAATCATCCGCGGTGTTGCATTTGTTCGCGAGCGTTATTTCGTGATGGTTGACCAGCTCACTTCACAAGACAACGAAGAGCACGAGTACCGCTACCGAACCCACGCTTTCGCAGGCTACGACTTAGGCGGTGAAGTCACCCTTCAAGAGTACGGTCCACACATCAAGCGAGATACTGGAGCGCTGGAGATATTCACTGCTTCGACGTCGGGTGCATGCGCAGTAGAAGAGCCAAGCTACACACCTCTATTCATTCCTCACGTTCATCAACTCATCAGCGGTGCGGGGGACCACAAAGTGACGGATTCTGTGACAACCGGTATTGCACCCGATTTTCTCTCAATTCTTGCTCCTTATAAGATCGGGCAAACGTCGGGACCTGATGCTCCTCTTAGAGTTACCCCTGTTTCTGTAAGTAACGGTTCGGCTTGGCTGATTGAAAGCGAAGATTACACAGATATCGCGTGGATCAGGGAGGCGGGTTCTCCGCAAACCCTGGAGACTCCAACCGGAGAAACCATTTCAACCGATGCATACTTCAGCTTGGTCTCTCTGACTGACTCTCTGGCCATGATAAGCCGCGGGAATTATCTAAACCTGGGAGAATCGGTGATCATCGCATCCGCAGACTCATCTGGTGCGGATATAAAGACAACGCCCTAAGTTAAATACCCGAGTAGGTTGCCCAATTTTTAGCATCCTAGTAAAGTCTGATTAATCAGTTTAATCTTCTAACTGATTAGGCTCAGACTCTTACTCACGATGAGATTACTTACAATGGCTTCAGCACCGCTGCCCTATCAAGATGAGTTGAGAATTGAAAAACTCAAGTCGTATCTTATCTTGGATACAGAAGCCGAGGCCCAATTCGATAGGCTCACAAGTCTCGCTTCCAACATTTGTGAGACACCCATCGCTTTGATCAGCCTTCTAGACGACAGCCGGCAATGGTTCAAATCTCGTATCGGGCTTGAAACATGTGAGACACCCCGCGATATTTCATTTTGTCAATTTGCGATTCACAACGACCATTTCTTTGAAGTTCCCGATGCTGCGCTCGACGAAAGATTTGCCGATAACCCCCTGGTCACCGACGAGCCTCATATCCGATTTTATGGTGGTCAACCGCTCGTCACCCCCGATAACTTTCGCATCGGAACCATCTGCGTCATTGACACCCAGGCACGAAAACTTACGGACGAACAAAAAGAGGCCATGAACACACTGGCTCAAGAAGTGGTGATGCATTTGGAGCTGCGCATTAAAAGTAAACAGCTCAAACAAGCCTCCGAGATTGAAATTCGCAGAACCAAAGACCTTCTTATTCAGTCGGGAAAGCTCGCAAGTCTTGGCCAAATGATTGCCACCATCGCCCACGAAGTGCAAAATCCACTCTGGGTCGTGGACATGGCCGTACAAAATCAAAAGCAACAGAACCAAGAGCTTGCAGCACTGCTCGAAAACCTTAACGAATCAGATCATCAATCCTCAAATCTTAACTCTGGAATTGCAGGTTTCCTGAATACTTCGAATAAGAATCAATCGCTGATGGAAACTGCCGTGAGCAACCTCAACGAAGTCACCAAGGCGCTCAAGACCCAAAGCCGTCAAGATCAAAACCCTTCATACGATGTGAGTATCGACAAGGTGCTGGCGGAAGCGTTACTCATTACCCAGGGAAAACTGGTAGGTTGCGATGTCATCAGTAAGATACCCGAGCTTCCCCTATGCTGTTGCTTCCGCAGTCAAATCGGACAGGTTTTTATCAATATATTGTCCAACGCTGCTGATTCCATTGCCGAGCAAAAACAAAAGAGTCAACTTCAGGGAATTGATTACCAAGGCGAGATTCACATCACGGCAAAGGCGGCTAAACACGGCGATGAAAAAGGCGTTAACATCGCCTTCACCGATAACGGCACGGGGGTTCCTCTCAATGCGCGTAGTCATATTTTTACTGAGTTCTTTACGACAAAATCCACGGGGCAAGGAACAGGCCTTGGGCTTTCGCTCTCTCAATCGATTATCAAGAACCACCGCGGCGTCATCGAAATCCATGATTCCGAGCATCAAGGTGCCACCTTCTCGGTTTGGATTCCTCTAGAATTCGAGAACGCCAACTAGTCGCTGCGCCCAGAAGTGTTCTTGGGCGCGACTCCTATTCTTCACTATTGCGGAAGGTCTTCACGAACCAAAGGTGCAAGCTTTTCTATGGGCAAAGGCGAGCCGTCTAAGCTCTTGAGAAATTGTACCATATCATCGATATCCTCATCTGATAGCTCAGGAAGATTCGCAAGAACAGGACTGTGCAACGGATCGAGGAGAACTCGCTTCGTCGTCTTTTGGCGAATCACTTCGTACAAAGACGTTTCAGAGCCATCATGAAAATAAGGTGATGTTTGACCTACACCCCGTAGCATTGGGGTCAGAAATTTCCCGGCGTCGAGTTCTTTACCGGTTACCAAAAATCTTCCTTCATCATGTCGAGCACCATCCGCAGCCGGTGGGGAAGTCGAAACATTGTGAAATTGGAAATCACTTAGAAATGCTCCGAAGTGGCACATTGAACATCCAGCTTTACCCGAGAAGATATCTGCTCCGCGAATCGCGGCGTCTGTAATTGCTCCATCCTCTCCCGCATTCCATCTATCAAAAGCGGAATCACGAGAGACAGCAACTCGCATAAAAGTAGCCAGCGCTTGGCCAACCCGGTGCCAAGTTTCCTCAATGGAGAGCTCCCGAATATCCTCGCCAAAAGCTTTTTCAAAACTTTCAACATAACCTGGAATCTCTTCGGTGAGTTTTTCGTACATCACTCCTTGCGCCCCTGTGATATCGACACGCTCACCCTCTGACGCCGGTAACTGACTTAAGTTCATATTGGCTTCAGCATAAGGCAACGCCATCATTTCAAAGAGATTGTACTCCGAGCTTTCATTCTCATTGTAGTGTGAACCATCCCAGCGCATCATGGGTGCATAAACGATATTCATCAATGCTGGTGCATTACGATGCAACGACGGTCCAAGCTCTGGGTAAGAGCGGTCAGGCACGTCAAGAGGTGTGCTCGACTGGAACAAAGTCATACTTAAATGGCAATTACCACAAACCGCGGTCTTGCTCCCAGAAATGCGACCGTCCCAAAATAAGAATCGGCCCAGGTCTTCCTTGTCTTGATTAGACGGATTGCTCTCCCATTGTGGCAACGGAGGCACCGGCTCAACAAAGCTCATACGCAAACCCGTATCTGGGTCCACCGGCCACTGCGAGTCTAAATCTCCTGACGCACACGAAATTGTTAAAAGGCAAAAAGCGGCAAAGGTTAGCGATTTGTTCATCAGATAACTCAAGGGATAATCATAATGGTATTGGTCATCGCGGCGGTAAATGCACCGGCCTCATCTGGGTCAGACGGCGTTCTATTTTCAGCATCGATAAATGTGTCAGCGCCTTCAACATTCAATCGCAAGACACCGGGCATAATCGTGGGGTCACCGTCACGCACAGAAGTTTGGTCAATCGTAAAGGTCGCAAGGTCGCCCTGCACCGGCGCGGGAGCATGGCTGCCGAAGGTCATCAACTCTTCAGCGACCTCAGTCACCACGTAAACAGCCAAGACAATATCGTAGGGGCCATCTTCATAGGTCGGCTCAGTCACAAAATTGATTTCAAGGTTCTCGGGAACCTGTCCCCAGAATTGATCGATGGGTAAATCATTGCCGGGTGAAAAGCCGGCTGGAAAAACTGAGATCATGTAGGGCTTATTCACAAGATCGGAGACTGCATGACTCACCACCGAGCCAGCCGGGGTAATAAACGAAACCTCGTCTCCGCTGGAAATTAAGTGGGCATTGATACCCACAGAGTGGAGGTTTTCTGAGTTACCACAAGCTGTGAGTAAAGAAATCCAGATTAAAAACCCGGAAAGTATAGCGATTTTATTCATTTTTTTCCCCAATTCGGTCCCTATGTCCACCAAGACCGTTTAGTTAAGTGAGCTACCCGAGCCAACTTAGGAGATTCACCTCAAAGAGTAAATAGTAGAAGGCGCTACATTCTACTTTATATTTTTAGAATCCTCGATTCTTTCGCCTCTTTCTCCTCAGATGCCCTCCAAAAACCAAATAATTGAAGGGAGCTCAGCCCCATGTAACCATGGGGCACGGCAGGGGTTTGCGACAAACCCAAGACTCTCCAAGGGGGGATACAAGGCATGGGAAGAGCGTTATTAAGATTGGGGTTTTCCCCAAATAAAACCATTTCAGCCAAACCAACGCTCAATCGGTATTGGGATCCGCATTTGGCTCGCCGATGCGTCAAACTTAATCCTGGTGAGCAGTATCTAAGCACGACTGGCGAAATGCTCGTGACCGTTGCCGGATCAACCTGCGTGTTATGCCTGCGAGATCCTCAAGAGGGACTCATCGCAATGCTGAACTTTTCGCTGCCCACAGATTACCTGAGTCAGCTCGATCAAAAAGGGCAGTCGCATGCCAGACACTACGGCCTCACACAGCTCGATACACTTTTTGAAAATCTAAGAGTCCAAGGCGCCGATTTAGAAACCATCGAGGCAACTCTTGTTGGTGGAGCTGTACAAAATAAAGACCAGCGCATTTGCGTCCAAGACACACTAGATTTTACGAGACGCTACCTTGCCCAACATGGAATAAAGGTCACTGCAGAATTTATTGGAACCGCTCACCCAAAAAAGGTCTACTTCGGTCTTGATGACTTGGGTCCACAGGTTCGTGTTCTAAAAGAAGTGAGCAACACTGTTTCCAACCGAGAAAAGCGCTACAGCACAGATTTGCAGGCAAGATGGCTCTTGGGCCACCGCAAAACCTCTATGCAATTTTCAGCATAACAAACCACAATCACCTTCAGTTCCAAAAACGCCACCAGGATTTATCACCGATGAGTCCGCGGGGCGCATCATATTCAAGCTCACACTTGAGCTGCCCAACCAAGCGTACCCATTCTTTTCCGCCCCGAGGCTGATTATCCCAGTGCTGGCGCAGCTGCGAAGATTCCGAACCTACGCGTTCCACTGCATCACGAGCCAGTGAGAGAAGGTCTTGAGTGGGTCGAAGCTTCTTTTTGCTAAACCAAGCAGAAATATCGTCTGGCAACGAGACTTTAGAATCAGGGTTGAGTGATGCTACCAACTCGGCCGCAGCAATCGCTTTACAAGCCAGCGGACTCGGTACCTCATTTTCGGCAGCCTTGACGGCCTCTAAAGCTTGCACAAGTGGCTCTACATCGCTGCCATCTACCAATTTGATGAGCCATAACTGCGCTATGACATTTTCAAAAGACCCTGCACCCCAAGTTTCCATCAGACATCTACTTTCATAAGTTTGCTCGACCAAAAGATTAGCAGGCTACTGGCATCTGTCCAGAGATCTGCAAGAATAGAGGGGCCGTCGATGAGCCCAGGGACTTGACGGCATAGCCGTTCGTTCCCATGCTAAGCGGGGACAGAACCGTCTCGTCAAAGAAAGTGAGAGTCATCGATGTCTTTTCTCCAAGAACTAGGACAGGCTGAAGTTTTAAGCCCTGACGGAGAGCGGCTGCCTCTTGCACAAAGCTGGCAAGACCAAGACACCGTACTCGTCTTCATCCGACATTTTGGCTGACTCTTTTGCCGCGAGCAGGTCACGCAGTTGCGGGACGAACTTCACAAAATCACAGATCTTGGCGCGCAACTGGTTGTGGTCGGAAACGGCAAACCACATCACGCGAAAGCATTCATCCAAGATGAAAACCTAAGCTTTCCAGTCTACGTCGATCCCGAACTCGAAGCCTACAAGTTGGCCGGCCTCAAACGCGGTGTTGCATCAACGTTCAAACTCTCGAGTCTTGGGAATGCATTTCGCGCCACCCGGTCAGGTCACAAGCAGACTGGGCTCAAAGGAGATCCATGGCAGCAAGGAGGCGTGTTTGTCATCCGTCAGCCCGGCCAAGACGTTTCCTTTGCGTACGTCAGTGAAACCAGCGGGGACCACCCCAGTATCGAAAGCATTGTCGCCGGGCTCAAAGACTAAGATTTACCGGTCACAGCTCTCTTGATTTTGCTTTCCAGACTACCCTTCGTAAAAGACAACTAAGGCACTTTTGGTAAAGTCGGTGAATTCATGCGTACGCTGGTTTGGTTTCGAGGGAAAGATTTAAGAGTCAGCGATCATGGCCCTCTTCAAGCAGCCGTCAAAGACGGTGAAGTGATCCCAGTATTTGTCATCGACCCCTATTTTTTCTCTCCGGAGCGGGCGCAGGAGCTGCCCCACCGGATGCAGTTCCTACTC
>JABJBS010000021.1 GCA_018668695.1 Deltaproteobacteria bacterium | reverse complement strand
GCTCGAAGCTTGCGACGATGGTTACACCGATGCTTGCGGTAGTTGTAATGTTGATTGTTCCGCTGCCGGTGCGGGCGCTACCTGCGGTGATGGCGAAACGTGTGCCGAGCTAGAGACCTGTGACGATGGCTATACGGATGCTTGCGGTAGTTGTAATGCTGATTGTTCTGCTGCGGGCGCCGGTGCTACCTGCGGTGATGGCGAAACGTGTGCTGAGCTAGAAGCGTGCGACGATGGTTACTCGGATGCCTGCGGTAGTTGTAATGCTGATTGTTCTGCGGCTGGTGCCGGAGCAACCTGCGGTGATGGTGAAACGTGTGCCGAGCTAGAGACCTGTGACGATGGTTACACCGATGCTTGCGGTACTTGTAACGCGGACTGCTCTGCAGCCGGTACCGGTGCCACGTGCGGTGATGGCGAAGCGTGTGCTGAACTCGAAGCTTGCGACGATGGTTACACCGATGCTTGTGGTACCTGTAACGCCGATTGCTCAGATACTGGTGCAGGCGAAACTTGTGGTGACGGCACGATTTGCCCTGAAACAGAATCTTGTGATGATGGCTACGCTGATGCATGTGGTAGCTGTAATGCAGATTGTTCTGCGGCCGGGGCTGGCGCAACTTGCGGTGACGGTGATTATTGTCCAGAGCTTGAATCTTGTGATGATGGTTATACGGATGCCTGCGGTAGTTGTAACGCTGATTGCTCGGACGCAGGTGCTGGCGCAACTTGTGGCGATGGCACCACTTGCCCTGAACTTGAATCTTGCGACGACGGCTACACCGATGCTTGCGGTACTTGTAATGCTGACTGCTCAGCCGCTGGCGCCGGCGCAACTTGTGGCGATGGCACCACTTGCCCAGAACTCGAATCTTGTGACGACGGTTACACCGATGCCTGCGGCACTTGTAATGCCGATTGCTCTGCTGCGGGCGCCGGTGCCACCTGCGGTGACGGCACGATTTGCCCTGAATTAGAATCTTGCGACGACGGCTACACCGATGCCTGTGGGACTTGTAATGCCGATTGCTCTGCTGCGGGCGCCGGTGCTACCTGCGGTGATGGTGACTACTGTCCTGAGCTTGAGGCTTGTGACGATGGCTACACCGATGCTTGTGGCAGTTGTAATGCAGACTGTTCTGCCGCCGGTGCGGGTGCGACGTGTGGCGATGCAACGATTTGTCCTGAAATAGAATCTTGCGATGACGGTTACACCGATGCTTGCGGTACTTGTAACGCCGATTGTACGGCTGAGGGCGCGGAGTCAACCTGTGGTGATGGCGACCATTGTCCTGAAACAGAGTTTTGTGACGATGGGTACCGAGATGCTTGTGGTAGTTGCAATGCTGCTTGTACGGCAGCGGGCCAGGGTGCCACCTGTGGTGATGGGATCCCGTGTCAAGAACTTGAAGCTTGCGATGATGGTTTCTTAGACGCCTGCGGTAGCTGCAATGCTGATTGCACTGGCGCTGGTGCAGGGGCAACATGCGGGGATAGTGAGGTCTGCCCCGAACTTGAGGTCTGTGATGATGGCTACGCCGACGCTTGCGGCTCTTGTAATGCAGACTGCAGCGCTGCTGGTTCAGGAAGCACCTGTGGTGACGGAAATGTCTGTCCGGAAAATGAATTTTGTGACGACGGCTACACCGATGCCTGCGGTACTTGTAACGCAACATGCAACGCTGTGGGTGCAGGTTCAACATGTGGTGACAACACCATTTGTCCAGAGGTCGAAGCGTGTGACGATGGTTATACCGATGCCTGCGGAACTTGTAATTCGGATTGTTCGGCTGCGGGCGGCGGATCTGCATGCGGTGATAGTGAAATTTGTCCAGAGACTGAATTCTGCGACGACGGTTTCGATGATGCCTGTGGTAGCTGCAATGCCGACTGTACTGACGTCGGGCTGGGAAGCACGTGCGGCGACGGTGTACCGTGTCCTGAAACAGAAACCTGTGATGATGGCTACGCCGACGTCTGTGGTACTTGTAATGCGGATTGTTCCGGCGCAGGCGCGGGCTTCTTATGCGGCGATGGAAATGTTTGTAACGAAACAGAAGCCTGCGACGATAACAATACAGACAGTTGCGATGGATGTGCGAGTGATTGCTCACGCCCAGATGGCATTTGCGGTGATGGTATTGTTGAGTGCGGCGAAGAATGTGACGACGGCAATACTGTTGACGATGGTAATGGGTGTTCGGCTGCTTGCGTGAGGCTCGACACATGCGGCGATGGTGTTCTCCACAACCTCTTTGAGATTTGCGACGACGGTTTCACGGATGCTTGCGGTACATGTAACGAGGACTGCAGCACGGAAGGTGCAGGAGTTACCTGTGGTGATGGCGAAACCTGCCCTGAGTTCGAAGCTTGTGATGATGGTTACCGGGATACCTGCGGTACTTGCAATGTGGACTGCGACGGAGCCGGTGCGGGTTCAACCTGCGGCGACGGTGATGTTTGTGAACAAGTCGAGTTTTGTGACGATGGTTATGCTGATGCATGTGGCTCATGTAATGCCGATTGCTCTGCGGCGGGTTCGGGCGCTACGTGCGGCGATGGTAACACTTGTGCCGAAATGGAAGTTTGCGACGACGGAAACAAGGTCAACTGTGATGGCTGTACTGAAGATTGCTCACGAGTAGATGCGCTTTGCGGTGACGGACTCCAGGAATGTGCTGAAGTTTGCGACGATGGCAACGCCACCGATGATGGCAATGGTTGTAGTACCACTTGTACGCGCTCGGGAAGTTGTGGCGATGCAACGGTTCAAGCCCTCTTTGAAACCTGTGACGATGGCTATGCTGATGCTTGCGGTAGTTGTAATGCGGATTGTTCGGGCGCGGGGGCGGGCTCAACCTGTGGTGATGGAAACCACTGCCCTGAAACCGAATTTTGTGATGACGGTGCCAACGACAGTTGTGGTTCATGTAATTCCGATTGCAGCGCAGCGGGTGTAGCAGCCGTTTGCGGCGACGGTGAAGTCTGCGGTGAGACAGAGTTCTGTGATGATGGCTACGCCGACGCTTGCGGTAGTTGTAATGCCGATTGTTCTGCAGCGGGTTCAGGCGCCACTTGCGGAGATGGTTCTGTCTGTCCGGAGCTTGAAGCATGTGACGACGGCAATAAGACCAATTGTGATAGCTGCAACGATACGTGTGACCGCATTGATAATGTGTGCGGCGACGGAGTCCTTGAATGCGCTGAGCAATGTGACGATGGGAATACCACCGATGACGGCAATGGTTGCAGTACGACCTGTTCGCGAGAGGGCAGCTGCGGCGATGGAATAGTACAACCGCTTTTTGAATCATGCGATGATGGCTACACCGATGCTTGTGGGTCTTGTAATGCAGACTGTTCAGACGTGGGCAGCGGTTCGACTTGCGGCGACGGTAATCAATGCCCTGAGACAGAGTTTTGTGATGATGGCGCCACCGATAGCTGCGGTGATTGTAATGCCGATTGCAGCGGTGCCGGCGTAGCCGCTGTTTGCGGTGATGGTGAAGTTTGTGTGTCGGCTGAAGCTTGTGATGATGGTTACGCCGATGCCTGCGGTTCGTGCAACGCTGATTGCAGCGGTGCCGGTTCAGGTTCAACTTGCGGCGATGGCAATGTTTGCCCTGAGCTAGAGGCTTGTGATGATTTTAACACTGGCGATTGTGATGGCTGCAAAGGTGATTGCTCACGTTTCGACAATGTTTGCGGAGACGGCATCATTGAATGTACCGAGGTCTGTGATGATGGGGAGGTCATGCTCTCAAGTATTGATTATGAACACCCTAATTTTGGTGGTTGTGAATACGACCCAGGTTGGGACCGGACCTGTGTTCTAGGCCCGCCGTCGCATTGTGAAGGAAACATTAATGTTCCGGATGATGCTTTAGCATCAACGTTGCGCTCTGCTCTTGGACTGGATGCCGGAGACCCAATTACGTTCTCGTCGACTCTGACTTCGTTGAATGCGGGCAGTAAGGGAATCACCGATATTACGGGGATCGAATGTTTTGTACATCTGGAATACATTAATCTCGAGAACAACAACATCACAGATCTAAGTGGTATGGAATATCTGGTAGAGGTCCGAACGCTCTACATGAATAACAATAATATTCAAAGTGTGGCACCTCTTTCGGGAATGGTCGAACTCAGGACTCTTCATCTACGAGACAATGATATTCGTTCAGACATACCTTTGGCGGGACTCGTTAAGCTGGAGAATTTAAACTTAAACTATAACAGCAGTCTAGGAAGTATCAGTAACCTTTCGATGCTTACAAAGCTGAGGTACTTTGAAGGTTATGATACCGGTATCAATAGTATTGAAAGTTTAGTCGCAGCGACTGAACTCGAGTATGTTCAAATTGGTAACAACGCAATCAACAGTATCTCGGCTCTCTCGGGAGCCGAGGATTTAGATGAAGTCCATGCTTACAATAACAATATATCCAGTTTGGATGGGATTCAAAATGCGACGAAACTCGATCGAGCAAACTTTGGCAGTAACTTACTGACCGACATTTCAGCTCTGGCGAATCTAACTGATATCGAATTTCTCGGTCTTCATGATAACGAGAACTTGGTAAACATCGCGTCACTCGCTGGCTTGATTGACCTTGAAAGCCTTGAATTGCAAAATTGTAATGTGGCCGACCTGAGTCCTTTGGCGGGCATGGTCGATATGGAGTTCCTAAATCTACATAACAATGACTTTGAAGATATCACCCCTCTAGCAGCTTTAAGCGATATGAAAACGCTGCGGATGAGCAACCATGACCTGAGCAATATGCCTGACCTCTCAGCCTTAAGTGCAATGACGGACCTCACCTATTTGGAAATGAATAATTGTGGGGTTCAGAGCTTAAGCGGTTTAGAGACTCTTGTTTCCCTAGAGGAGTTCCATTCAAAAGGAGCGAATCTACCCGGGCTTGGCGTACTGGCGCCTCTGGCCTCTCTTGAGGACTTGGAGCGAATTAATTTATCGGAATCCAATTTGGACGACCTTACGGGAATTGAGAATCTTGATAATCTTGAAAAGCTTTGGCTCTACGATAACGATATTGAGTCAGTCGCTCTTTTTGCGGGTGGGATTTTAGATAATCTCGATTACTTACATCTTGGCGATAACAAGTTAGACGACCTCGTCGGTTTATCTGGACTGACGGATTTGGTTACACTGATCGTGAACGACAACAGCATCGATTCACTAGCTGCTCTTACGGACTTACCAGACTTAAAGAAGCTGGAAGCTTACGATAACAATATCGATGATGATGGAACCGCGGTATTTTCCGCGGCAGATGGGCCAGATGGTCTTACAAGTCTGCACTTGGCTAGCAATGATTTGGATATTGCAACACACTTAGGCAACCTGACTAAGCTCAGCTACTTGAATATCAACAGCAACAGTGTTGATGATATTTCGGCCCTCAGTACATGCACTGATTTACAAGACCTTCGAATATACAACAACGATGTTGATGATATTTCATCGCTTGCCTTTATGCCTGACCTTAGATGGGTCAACGCAAGGCACAACGATATTACTGACCTAACGCCGCTTTTAAATAACGGCGATTTTGCGGCAGGCGATCAGATTTACGTACATGGTAATAATCTCGATTGCGACACTCAATTTGTCATCATCAATGCCATCGAGGCCCGAGGTGCAACGGTCCACGATAACCCATGTGATTAGGAAAAGACGATGAAATTCAAGATTTCGACCAGACGGTCGATGACAGGACTGACGGGTGCGTCAGTACCGGCGACGGCGGGAGGGGAGTCTGCAGTCGAAAGGGGAGATGAAGCATGACGTTTAAAACAGAGGATAAATGGATGGTAAGGCGCTTGGCGGCCTTGCTCGTTTTCGCTTTTTTAGGGGTTTCTGCGCCTGCACTCGCGGGCGGCATGTTTACTAAGAAAAAGGATGGCTCGTATCAAATCGATACAAGTGTTCACTTCCCAACTGGGGCAAAGCGGTTTTGGCAAGGCCATAAAAAGCGTATGCGCCAAATTGCGAAGTTTCTCAAAAGTCATCCGGAAATTAAAACCATTACGATTATAGGCCACACCGATAGCCGCGGCCCTGAAGAGGTCAATGAAAAGCTGTCGGGAGCTCGGGCACGCTTCGTGAAAAAATCTCTGGTCAAGCTTGGAGTAGAGCCCGAAAGATTGGTCCTAGAAATGGTGGGTGCGGCTACGCCTAAGGCATCGAACAAATCGAAGCTAGGGCGAGGTAAAAACCGGCGGGTTGAGTTCGTTGTCGGAGGGACCGCGCCGGCGGCCGAACCGGAGCCGGTGGTTGAAGAGCCGGTAGAGGAAGAAGAAGTTGCCGAAGCTGAAGTAGCCGAGGAAGAAGTACCTGCAGAGGAAGAAGAAGTTGCGGCTGCGGAAGAAGAGGAAGTTCCTCCAGAAGAAGAGCCTGAAGCAGAACCTGAAGAAGAGTTGCCTGCTGAAGAGCCTGTT
The DNA here is from genome assembly GCA_018668695.1 of Deltaproteobacteria bacterium. Lineage (NCBI taxonomy): Bacteria > Pseudomonadati > Myxococcota > Myxococcia > Deltaproteobacteria bacterium. The sequence goes on along the minus strand of JABJBS010000021.1, from coordinate 16,561 downwards.
CCAGAGCCAGTGATAGAAGAAGTGATACCTGAGCCGCCGCCATCCTTTGAACTCCTTAGTTGGAATACATTCCATGAGTACAAGCACTGGATTGCGGCAGGCGCGACGGGTCTAACAACGACCATCGCCATAGCCCTAGGTGCTAGCGCCTCCTCGAAAGCAGCAGCGCTTGATGACCTCTTCGTGGGAAATGAAGACCATACGGATGCTCAAAATTCTGCCAGACAACTCGGTGTTGCCGCGGATGTATTTTACACGCTAAGCGCTTTGGGGGCGGTCGGGACCAGTTGGCTCTTTTATGACCTCTATTATGGCGCGACCGGTGAAGCTCCTGAGACTTCAGTCTCCGTGATGCCAACCGCAGGGGGAGCGATGCTCCAATTACAGATGCCATTAGGAGGCGATTAAGCTGTGACTAGTTGGCGATTTATCACCTCTGTTGCGCTGATTTTATCAGCAACCGGCTGTACAGCTTCGTTGGGGTTGGACGAGCGCGGCATAGCATGTGATGAAGACGGTCAGTGTGATGCAGGTAAAATGTGTCTCAACGCCATTTGCGATTTTCCGCCCGGAGAATGTGGAAACGGTATCGTAGAAACCGGCGAAACCTGTGATGGGGACTGCCGCACCAGCTGCAATGATGCAATCGCTTGCACAACAGACATACTCTCTGGAGATCCTGCGTCATGCAACGTTGCTTGCGAGTACACCGAGATTGCAGCCTGTGCCAATGATGATGGCTGCTGCCCGCCGGGCTGCAGCTTTGAAACCGATAGTGATTGTTCCGCAACTTGCGGTAATGGTGTCATAGACAGCGGTGAACTTTGTGATGGGGATTGCCCCACGAGCTGTGACGATGGAGTTTCCTGCACTCAAGATAACCTCGTGGGCTCAGCCGCCAACTGTACAGCTCAATGTGTGCCTGTCACGATTACCGATTGTGTTGAAGGCGACGGCTGTTGTGCGGCGGGCTGCAGTCCTGAAGTCGACTCGGATTGCTCAACAACCTGCGGTGATGGCATTGTGGATGCCCCGTCTGAAACCTGCGACGGAAATTGTCCTACTAATTGTGATGATACGATTGCATGTACCGTGGATATCTTTTCGGGCAGCGCCGAAAATTGCACGGCTGGTTGCAGTTACGTGGATATCGTTTTGTGTGAGTCTGGCGACGGCTGTTGTCCGGCTGGTTGTGTCAATGCGGAAGATTCAGACTGCGAACCCATAGGAACACTCTGCGGCAATGGTATTGTTGATGCTGGCGAGCTTTGCGATGGCAATTGCCCAGACTCTTGCCAAACCACCGATGCATGTATTCCTTTAGTTTTACAAGGAAGCGAGGATGCTTGTAACGCAGAGTGTGTTGCCGAGCCTATCTCTGAGTGTGTAAGCGGGGACAGCTGCTGCCCGTCGAGCTGTAATTCTGAGAGCGATTTTGACTGCGCATCTTTATGCGGCAACGGTGTTCTCGATTTAGATGAAACCTGTGATGGCGACTGCCCCACGAGTTGTGCACCCTTAGATACTTGCATGGTGGTTGAACTTCAAGGCAATGCTTTTGATTGTACGGCCCAATGCGTTCAAACTGGAACTGTCACTGCTTGTGCGAACGATGATGGATGCTGCGCCGATGGATGCAGTGCTGCTAACGACAACGACTGCGCATCTGAATGCGGCAATGGGGTGATTGAACCAGGCGAAGTGTGTGATGGGGGATGCCCCGCAAGCTGCGATGACGGGTTGGCCTGTACTCAAGACCTCATGGATGGTGAAGACTGCTCGGTTACTTGCTCTTATTCCGCGATAGAACTCTGCGTGGACGATGACGGCTGTTGTCCTGGCAACTGCACTGACCTTACGGATTCCGATTGTTCCTCAAGTTGTGGCGACGGCGTAACCGATGTGGGTGAAGTATGCGATGGTGATTGTCCGTTTGCCTGTGATGACAGTGTCGCCTGTACAACTGATTTACTGGTGGGTAGCGCCAACACCTGCAGTGCGTCTTGCTCCTTCCAGGCCATTGATTCATGTGTAAACGATGATGGTTGCTGCGCGCCGGGCTGTAGCTTTGCCAATGACAACGATTGCTCCGCCACCTGTGGCAACGATGTGGTGGAAGCTGGAGAGATTTGTGATGGCGACTGCCCGGATGCTTGCAACGATTCCAACAGCTGCACTTATGATGTGTTGTCGGGTAACCCGTTCAACTGTAGCTCTTCCTGTTCGTTCTCTGAGATTGTCAGCTGTCAGTCCGACGATGGTTGTTGTCCTGCCGGCTGTGACTCCGAAAGTGACAGTGATTGCAGTGATTCATGTGGTAACGGCGTCGTTGACCTAGGCGAAGTATGCGACGGCGATTGCCCCCAGGTTTGTAACGACGGAAATGCTTGCACGGGAGATGTTTTGGTTGGCAGCGAGCTAACATGCAGCGCATCTTGCTCATTTACCGAGATAACGGCGTGTACCCATGGTGATGGTTGCTGTGCTCCTGGATGCGATACATCGGAAGATGACGATTGTTCGGGAAGCTGCGGTAACAATGTGGTCGAGTCGCCAGAACTCTGCGACGGTGATTGCCCGGTAGCCTGCAATGACAACAACGCCTGCACCCAAGATGTGCTGACCGGAAACTCTGAAACGTGCAACGCACAGTGCTCCTATCAGCCAGTATCAGCCTGTGAGAACGACGATGGCTGTTGCGCGCCAGGGTGTCATGCAAACAACGACAATGATTGCTCGGCTTTTTGCGGCAATGGAGTCATCGAGGACGGCGAGGTTTGTGACGGTGATTGTCCAGAGAGCTGCGACGATGAGAACGTGTGTACTTCTAACACCATGGCAGGTTCCCCGGAAAGCTGTGATGCAGTGTGTGTGTTTGACGCTGTGACAAGTTGCGGAGCACCTGAAGGATGCTGCCCCGACGGCTGTACGGCCAACGATGACTTAGACTGCAATCCGGTATGTGGCAACGGTTCTCTGGAAGATGGTGAACTCTGCGATGGTGATTGTCCCGAGTCTTGTGATGACACGGATGCATGTACTGTGGATAGCCAGCTTGGTGCTGCCGAGTCGTGCGATTTTAGCTGCTCCTACGCTGACGTTACGGAATGCATCAGCGACGATGGCTGTTGCGTGGACGGTTGTAACGCACTTGAAGATAACGATTGTCCATCGGTTTGTGGTAACGGCTTGGTTGAGCCCGGTGAGACATGCGAGGGTGATGATTGCCCAACAGCATGCTCCGATGGCTTCATCTGCACGAGTGATACCTTGGTCGGCAGTACCGATACCTGCGATGCGGCTTGTGTATTTACGGATATTTCGGTCTGTACGGGAGGCGATGGCTGCTGCGCGCCAGGGTGTGATGCGAACAATGATTCGGACTGTGTTCCTTCTTGCGGCAATGGTGTTGCAGAAGAAGGCGAGGCCTGTGATGAGGGCGGCGTTACGGCTCAATGCGATGCGGATTGCACAACTGTGAGCTGCGGCGATGGCGTTTTGAATACACTTGCGGGTGAGACCTGTGACACTGCAGGACAGTCGGCTACATGTGATGTTGATTGCAGCGACGTGGCTTGCGGCGATGGGACAGTAAACGGCAGTGCAGGCGAAGCGTGTGATGGCGGCGGGGAAGCCACAGAAAGCTGCAATCCCGACTGCAGCGCTTCTGAGTGTGGTGACGGGATCGTCAATACGCTTGCCGGCGAAGTTTGTGATGATGGCGCGGGGAACTCCGATTCCGAGTCAAATGCATGCCGAACGACCTGTGTGCTGCCATCTTGCGGTGACGGTGTACAGGATGACGGCGAAGCTTGTGACGGTGCAGGTGAAACCGCAGCGTGTAATGCGAATTGCAGCGTAAACGCATGCGGCGACGACATTATTAATCAAGCAGCGGGCGAAGTTTGTGATGATGGAAATGCCTTAACTGAAGTTTGTGATTACGGCCAGGAATCCTGCGAAGTTTGCAGTTCAACATGTCAAACACAAGCTGGATCTACCAGTATGTGCGGTGACGGTGAAACAGATCTTGCAGCGGGCGAGACATGTGATGATTCCAATACGGTGACAGAGTCGTGCAGCTTTGGTGAGACTTCATGTGAAGTGTGCGATTTGGCTTGCCAGGCCGTTGCTGGAGCGACGTCTTACTGCGGTGATGGAAGTATCGATGAAGTCAATGGTGAAACGTGTGACGATAGCAATACGGTGACAGAAGACTGCGGCTACGGGCCTCAGAGCTGTGATGTTTGCAGCAGCGAATGTGTTGAAGTTGGCGGTGCCACCTCTTTTTGTGGAGACAGTTCGGTCGAGACCGACCACGAGAACTGTGATGACGGTAATGCGGTCACTGAGTCATGTGCCTATGGCGAAACGAGCTGTCAGGTATGCAACGAATCTTGTCAAACCGCTGCAGGCAGTACCTCTTTTTGCGGCGATGGCTCAACCGACAGCGATAACGAGACATGCGACGATGGCAATACTCTGCTTGAAGAATGTGACTACGGGGAGACCTCCTGCGAGGTTTGTGATCCGGGTTGTGAACAAGTGGCAGGCAGTACCTCTTTTTGTGGGGACGGGGCCGTGGATGCAGGCGCAGGTGAAAGTTGCGATGATAGCAACAGTGTTACAGAAGACTGCGATTATGGTGACCTTACCTGCAACGTTTGCACGAGCAGCTGCACTGTGGGCGAGGGAATTGTTCACTACTGCGGGGATAGCATCACGGAATTGGAACTTGGTGAGGCATGCGATGATGGCAACTCCGAACAAGAAACCTGTGCTTATGGCCTCACGAGTTGTGAGGTTTGTTATCCTTGTGTGCTGATAGCGGGAGCGACTTCTTATTGTTCTGATGCTGTGACCGATGCTGAAAATGGTGAAGTTTGTGATGATGGAAACAGCAACGACTGTGATGGATGCTCGGGGGACTGCACCCGTTTTGAAAGCTGCGGCAATGGTTTTGTAGAATGCGATGAGGTCTGTGATGAGGGCGATGCCAACCAGGCATATCCCGCCTTCGGTGGTTGTGTTGAAAGTTCTTGCGAAGAGGGTGTTCCCGCGCACTGTGGCCCGGGTCCTATTGATCTTCATCCAAGTGTAGCGGCGGTGATCCTAGGTGCACTGGGTCTTAGCGGCGATGACATTCTATTTGAGGATGTCGATGAAATGACCGCGCTTACGATTGAAGGCATCAATGTAGACGACCTAAGGGGGATTGATTGTTTGGTCAGTCTCCGAACTTTGAGGGCTTCGAGTAATAACCTGGGCTCAGATCCGGCAGCTTTAGATCCCCTACAAAACTTGAAGAAGCTTCAAACGCTTGAACTAAGAAACAACGGTTTGTCTTACCTTGGTGGTTTGGCCGGTTTGGATACGGTTGAGAACTTGGACCTCAAAGAGAACAGCATCATTGCCATCGATGCGCTTGCGGGACTAACGGGGTTGAAGAATCTATACCTCACGAGCAATAAGATCTCAGATTTGACGGCGCTTGGCGAGCTGAGTTTATTAAGAACCTTAGAGCTTAAGGACAATGAACTTGTGTCCGTGGTGGGGCTTGGTGAACTCACGAATCTTGAACGGCTCGTTTTATGGCAGAATCAGATCAACGATATTTCAGAATTACAAACCCTCATTAATCTTACGTACTTGGATTTAGATACGAATCAAATTCCTGCAGTGGATGCCATTGTACCGTTGACCTCGATTCGGACCATTTGGATCAACAACAATAAGATAGAAGATTTCTCGCCGCTTGTAGATAATGCAGGTTTGGGAAGCGATGACGGGATTCATATGACAGGTAATTACAACAACCTCGACACAGAACTTTCGTTGGAACAATGGTGCAGTGGAGCCGGTGAGGTGATTGGCCAGAGGGTTACTTTTAATATCCTTGGAAGCCGTGGTGCGAGTATCGACCACGACTGCGATTAGCGCGAAAGCATTAAAGCGATATTTCTTGAGCCGTTACCTTGATTGCACTCGATTCGACTTCAACACAAACATGGTGATGCACGGTCGTATCCGATGTCTCATAAATACGTGGAACCCTGGCGGCGTTTAGGTAGGTTGTGCCATTTCGCTCAACCACCCATCGGCGTTCACCTCCTCCTTTAAGGCCTTGATGCATATGGCCAGCGATCACGGCTAAAACGTTTTTGTCTTGGCTGCGGGCATAGGCAATGGCCTGCTCTAAATCAGGATCTCCAAAGTCACCTTCCGACTTTTTAAAGTCACAACCCCAGATATCATCTCGTTTGGTGCCCAGTCCGCTCGGTCCGTTGTGAGCGAAGAAGATAATGTTCTTGTTTTGAGATTTGTCGATTTGCTCGTTGATTTTAGCAGTGGACTCTTCAATAGAGTGAATCCCGAAAGCTTTTTTTAAATAAGGTTTGAAGCTTAAGTTGGGGCCGCCCATAGAGTGGGGTCGTGCGGCAATAATATCAAATGAGTAATCGTTGATGCTTTGTGGATGCAGGCTATAGCCACAGATGCTGGTACTGGTTAGATGGTGTGAAAGGCTCGTGAAGTTTTTCGTTTGGCCGAGACCACTTAGCTTCGCCAGAAGCTGATTGCCCAAAACTTCTGCGATAAGTTGAACCACATTGGTGCTGTCGTGATTGCCGGGCATAAAAAATGTGGGTTTGTTGAGCTGATTGATAAGATTCCAAACAACCTTGGCTCGCCACGGTGCATAATTGACCAAGTCTCCAACAAAAAGGATTAGGTCATAGTTGGATGCGTTGAAGTAGGCGACGTCCTTTTCGTTAAAATGAAGATGGACATCTCCGATGACTGCAAGACGTACGCTCATCGTCAATTGCCCTAAAGCCGGTCTTCGATGACTTGAACAAAAACGGAGGCACCCACAAGCAGTGCGCGTTCGTCTATGTCAAAGTGAGAACAATGATGGGGCACACTCATTGGCTCTCGGTCGAGCGGAGCTGAGCCAACCAAAAAGTAGCAGGCCGGAACTTCTTGGGCGAAGTAGCTAAAATCTTCACCGCCCATAGAAAGGTAGGGGTATCCTGCTTCGGTATCCCCAACTATTTTCTGTGCTGCTTCAAGCAGAACCTGTGCTTGTTCATCTGCATTGATGGTGGGCGGGTAGCCGTCTTGATAGTCGAGTGTAATCTTAGCGCCATAGGTTGCGCCGACGCCCGCAGTTATCTCAGCCATACGCTTTTTGATAAGGTTTCGATTGTCTTCGGTGTAAGCTCGGGCGGTGCCCTTGAGGGTTGCGTGATGGGGAATGATATTGAAATTGGTGCCGCCTTCCATCATTCCCACCGTGACGACAGTACTCTCGAGAGGGTTGGTGTTTCGGCTCACGATGGTCTGTAGCGCAGTAATAAGATGAGCTGCTACAACGATGGGGTCAACAGTTCCTTGTGGGCACGCGCCGTGACCGCCAATGCCTTGAATGTCGATGGTGAATTTATCCGATGCAGCCATGATGGGACCAGGCTTTACGCCGACCGTTCCAAACTTTTGGTAGTTCCATAAATGGATTCCGTAGATTTCGTCGACACCTTCAAGGGCGCCGTCCGCCACCATATATTTCGCGCCGGCATAACCTTCTTCAGCAGGTTGGAATATAAATTTAACATTGCCCGCTATCTGTTCACGCTTGTCGCTTAGTACTTTAGCAGCGCCCAGCAACATCGCGGTGTGTCCATCGTGACCGCATGCATGCATGACACCTTCATGGATTGAGGCGTAGGGTACATCTGAGGTTTCTTGCATGGGCAACGCATCCATATCGGCGCGCAGAGCAACGGTTGGTCCTTCTTTGCCGCCGCAAAGAGTTCCTACAACGCCGGTTTTACCCACTTGCTCGCGCACTTCGATGCCGAGTGACTGGAGTCGTTCAGAAACCAACTTAGCTGTGCGAAATTCTTTAAAGCTGAGCTCAGGATGTTTGTGAATATCGCGCCGCGTGGCAACAATCTCGTCCTCGAGGTTTTGGACGGATGGATGAATACTTAGTGTCATGGTGGCCCTCACGTTTAACGAAGCGCTAACACCTCTCCCAAATAGGGGCAAGGCTTTAGGCGTTGGGCACCAGCAGAATGGAGCCGTTGCCGTCAGGTGAGTTCAGCGGGAAAGCATAACCGGTGGCAGGTGCCTGTGACTCTATTTCACTTCGGTTCATTTTGACCTTCTGACCCTCTTCACTCAATGAGCGAACAGCGGCGGCGGTCACAATCGTTAAAAACTCAGCAATCGCATCGTCAAACTCGGGCGCCATTTCAGACTCGGCCATTTCGTCGCCGAAGAGTCGTCGTAAAATAGTATCAGCGAGATCTTCGTTCACACTTAGGTAGACTTTGAGAGTGTCTTCGTCCGCAAGAATAAGCGATGCAGTGCAATCCCACATGAAGTTGGGTGTGACCGGTCTTCCGTGATCGACCTTAGATTGAATCCCAGCAACCCGGGTTGCAATCTTCGGAAAAGTTTCAATCACAAGCTCAGCCATACGGTTGCCGGCAAGCTCTTTAGGTAAAAGAGGGTGCTCTTTGACTTCGACGGGTTTTTCACCCAGCTTTTCAAATTTGGTAAAGGCATCTTCTAGAACCTGAGCAGTAAGAAGCTCTAAGGTTTTGATCGCATCGCCAATACGAATACGCTTTGCCTTTTGAATCGTAAGCAGTTCGTTGAGTTGTTCCTCGGTTAGGAGTCCATGCTCAACCGAGAGCGCTCCAAAGGGTTTATCAACTTCGCGTTGTTTTTTGTTGAGAGCATCTGCTTGGGTATTGGTCATAAACCCTTGGTCGACCGCAAGCTGACCGAGTCGAACGTTGTGGGAATCGACATAGTTGGTGGCTTGCCCGAGCTGGTCCTTGGTGATCAGCTCTAGGTAAACCAAATACTCGCCAAAAAACTTGGCGGCCGGTCCGGTTGGAGGCGCTTTTTGCGTTGCGTTTTGAGTGGCTACTTCTTGAGCATTTGCTGCAGCCAATTCTTCCGCGGCTCTTAGAGCAGCCGTTCGAACTGCGGTTACGCCTTTTTGAGTGAGTAGGGCCTCAAGGGCCTGATTGAGGAGTTCCGCTTGGTCAGCAATTTCAGTTGCCTCGACGGCTTGCTTGTACAGGTTTTCATCGAGACTTACGGTCAACTTCATGGGTTGATTGTACGCGGGCTGTGAGGGTGAGGCAAAGCGTCAGGTGGAAATCTCTTAGATTTGGGCAATGGTTGCACCATGCTCGACTAAGTAGTCGACAACATCGAGTTGATAGCTTGAAAGCGCGGTGACGAGCACCGTAAACCCGTCTTCATCACTGGCATTGATGTCTGCTCCTGCATCCAAGAGGCGTTTGACCTCGTTGAGGTCGTGACTTTCCGCAGCGGTTAGAAGGGCTTCGTTGAGCTCTTGTTGTTGGGTTGGCGAAATTACAGGGCCGGCAAGTTCGGCAGGAGGCCCGACGAGGCTGGGGTGAAGACGGGTGACTGCGCCGCGGATAATGAGGTACTCAATGAGCTCCAGCTGATAATGGGAGAGAGCGTTTACGAGGACACTAAATCCGTTGTCGTCAGATGAGTTAACGTTGGCTCCCGCATGCATGGAACTCTTTACCGTCTCAAAGTCACCGTTCTCTGCGGCTTGAAGTAGTTCTTGGTTGAGGAGTCTCTGTTGCTCAAGCGTGTTGTTGGTTGGCGCCAAGTTTGTGTGAGCCGGTTCCCCTGCACACCCAAAAAGGGTAGCAATTACTAGGAAAACCAAAAATGTCCATCGGCCCATCTGGCCCATGGCTTCCTCCTTGAAATGACTACTTAAATTCTAGTCTGCTGGCGACACCCGCTCAAGCTCAATTTGCGACATAAAATCGCCTATTTGTATGTATATGAGGGTGCGGCGAGGACATGGTCATACCAAAAATAACAAAACATGGATTCCATGAATTTCTAATAATGCGCTAGGACAGGGGCTTACGAGATTTTATCTAAAATACCACGTACGATCCTAGATTTGGCGGTAGATTGAATGTGAGGTCGCCAATTGATATTTTTTGAGACTTGGGTACGAGTGCGCCGAGTTGCGTTTTCAATTTCAATCGTCTAATGCTCCTGCGACAGAAAAAAAAGACAATCCTGGATACAGACGCCGGAACGTGATTCGCTGTTGGTAGAGACGATCCGAATTCAGATGGGATGCGGTAAGCACCCGTAGATTTCTTAAGAATTTCCCCACATCTGGAATGATTCGTCTGGCAAGAATAAGTTGGAGAAAAAGATGCCTCATTGCATTACATTGATTCCCGGTGACGGTATCGGACCTGAAGTTGCCGATGCCGCTAAGAAGGTTTTAGATGCCACCGGAGTAAGTATTTCTTGGGACGAGCAGCTCTGCGGCCTGTCCGCCATTGTTGACGGTGGCGATGCCTTACCCAAGGAAACCATTCAGTCATGTCGTAAAAACCAAGTAGCTCTGAAGGGGCCGACCACCACACCCGTTGGTGGAGGACACGTCAGTGCCAACGTACGTTTGCGCCGTGAATTAGATTTATACGCATCTGTTCGCCCGAGCCGTACGATGGAAGGTGTACCATCTCGCTATGAAGGTGTGGATGTCGTCATTTTTCGAGAAAACACGGAAGGCCTTTATGCAGGTCTTGAGAACCAAGTCTCTCAGGGTGTTGTTGTTTCGATTAAGGTTGTGACTGAACGAGCAACTGACAGAATTGCCCGAGCCGCTTTTGAATACGCTCGAAAGCATGGCCGTAAGACTATTACTGCTGTGCACAAAGCAAACATCATGAAGCTCGGTGATGGATTATTTCTAGACCGTGTTCATGGCATCGCTCAAGAGTATCCTGACATCAAGTATGAGCAGGCCATCATTGATGCGCTTTGCATGCGCCTTGTGAAGGATCCCAGCGAGTTCGACGTTATGGTCATGGAAAACCTCTACGGAGATATTGTTTCAGACCTTTGTGCTGGACTTGTTGGTGGGTTGGGTGTGGTTCCCGGTGCCAACATCGGCGACGAGGTTGCAGTATTTGAAGCGGTTCATGGCTCAGCTCCAGATATCGCGGGTCAAGGCGTAGCCAACCCGCTCGGGCTCATTAAAAGCTCAGTCTTGATGTTGGAACATCTTGGTGAGTTGAGCGCAGCTGAGCGCCTTGGAGAAGCTATTGATACTGGGTTGCGAAGTGGGGATGCACTCACCCGTGACTTGGGCGGTACCGCGAACACTGATGATGTAGCGAACGCCATTATTAAAGCGCTCTAATCATGAAGACGACTTACTGGGCTCCGGCCCAGGCAAGTTTAAGTTGATGTCCGGGTCGCTGCAGTGACTCTTCTGGATGCTTATCAACTTCAACAAATCCACTTTCAATTTGTAAAGCGCTGAGTGAGTTGAGGCGCAGCTTTGCGTGCTGGGCTGATCCAAATCGCTCAAGTCTTTCGGATACTGTTTTACGCCCAACACGTCCCCATCGGCAGATGACATCATAGCCGCCAAAGAGGTCAGGCTGCAGGTGCAGCGTGTACCAGCGAACATTCTTTTGATTTTCGGCAGGCCGATGAAAGTAACGCATTTCGCCTCTTTACATTAAACAGTTGAGTCCGTCTTAGTGATATCCAATGGGGATCAACAATTTGCAAAAAAGCCGCGTTTTTTACCGTTTGGTTGGAGTCAAGGCTCGTTTGGAGCCGTGAGATAAGTGTCTAAGACTTTGCGAAAACTTGCTTGGGTACGTAGGTGGCACAAGGTTCCATAATGACCACCGATGACACGGTCTACAAAGACGATGTCGGGTGATGGCTGAAAAGCACTGGCATATTTCGCGAGAAAGAGTGGGGTGTTCTTTAGAACATCTTTGTGAATATCTGCGCGCCCGTAGTCGTAGATTTCTTGAAAGAAGGGGCGACCGAAAATATCGCGCCACATCTTGTAGTAGCCGTCCGGTAAAGTCGCGCCTTTAAGGTTACGGACACCTAGCCGCTGTAGCCCTGTTTCAACTGTCTCATAATCCTCATGAAGCCCGGCATAGACCGTGTCGTTGTATGCTTGTGCAATCTCGGGTTTGATTTTTTTCACGCAGCCGAAATCATACATGACGATTTTACCGTCTCGGCGAAAACCAAAGTTCGCCGGGTTTGGATCGGCGTGAATTGCGTGGAAACGAAAAAGCTGGTCGAGGAAGATACCAAAGAGGTTTTCCCCAAGTTGGTTTCGTTGCTCTTGGGAGTATCCCAAAGAGACAAGTTTCTGTAAGTGGTCGCCGGGCTCGTAAGTGAGTGTGAGAATTCTTTTAGAGCTGCGTTCACCAATGACCTCGGGAATGACCACACGGTCATCGTCCTTAAAGAGCTCACGGAAATGACGGACGTTGTCGGCTTCGTTGCAGTAGTCGAGTTCCTCGTGGAGGCGTTCCCGTAGTTCTTGCACGAGAGCGTTGAGCGCTTTTTTCTCAATGCGAATCAATCCCGATGCTAAAAATGCGAGTTTGAGATGGTTTAGGTCGGAGTCAACGGCTCCGTCGACGCCAGGATACTGAATTTTGACCACGACTTCACGCCCGTCGTCAGTGACGGCCCGGTGTACTTGGCCTATCGATGCGGCTGCGAAGGGCTCTCTTGAGAAACTTTTGAAAAGGGTTTCGGGAGCGGCGCCGAACTCTTTTTCAATTTGAGCGGCTATGACTTCGTAAGCCATCGGAGGAGCTTCCTTTTGCAGCTTACCGAGAGCGTCACCAATTTCTTTGGGGAGGATGTCTTGGGCAAGGGAGGCCATCTGACCTACCTTCATCACGGCGCCTTTTAGCTCACCCAGGGTTTCTACGATTCGTTCGCCGTTGAGTTCTCCGAGCTTGGACAGCTCTTTGCGAGTTCCATCTTCATCCAAGAAGATGCTCTTTACCTTCGAGCGGGCGTAATTACTCGCCACCGAGGCGGTCATCCCGGCGAGTTTGAAAAATCGTTTGCCACCGGTAGCTGGTTTATCACTCATTTTGATTACCTTACCCTCAATTGGACTGACCAGATTGGGTGTTGGTTCGGAGACTTGAGGACACTCGAGCAAGTCTACGCCGAATTGAAAGACTCCCATAACATATGGGCCGTCATGGTTCGTATAAGAAATAAATTCAAGTCTTGTTTTCGGCGAGAGAGCTTTCGATTGACCGTGTGGTATGTTTTTAAGAAAAATTATTGCCCGACGTTCTTTTCTACACTGCCTGGATCTTAGGGTTTGGCGGTTCAGCTTTCAGGACTGATTGAGCAGTTTGTTGTTGGACCTGTAAATGCTTCTTGCTTATATAAATTGATACATATCCAGATAAATCAGTGACTTATGGTCCCTTCATGAGCCGCGACTTTTCGGGGCTGCTTGATGAGCTTCGGTCTTCATAATAGCTAAATCCGGCATAACGATAAAAACAGTTAATGCCGGAGAGTGCTGAATTCATTAAGAAAAAAGTGCGCTAAGGTAGGTCCAGCGACTACTTTTCGCTCTGAGTCTCACAGCTGCCTCCCTTGTTTAACATTAAGTAAGTGAACCATACTCAGCATCTGTTTAAATATATTATATTTCAGTCAGCGGGGGTGTATCTGATGTATTGGACTGGAGCTTTGGGAGGAGCCTTGGTCGTTTTTTGTACGATGGGACTTGCAGTGGACCAACTTACAGGAACGCAAGAACCGGAGTGTGAGCTTAAAGTCTTACCAACCGGTGAAGAAGTTATTACTTGCAGAGATGGCACAGTGAGCAGGGTTACGACCCAGCAACAAGCAGGCTCTGATGCGATGGACTTCCGGGGACGGGAGCTTGACGGCATCGATTTAAGAGAGTTTGACCTTCGCGGGGCCAGATTTGACGGTGCTGTTTTGATGAATGTTGAGTTTAGGGGAGCCGACCTAACCGGGGCCAGCTTTGAAGGAGCTACCCTTTATTTCGTCGATTTACGTGAAACTAAGCTCGAAAACGTCAACTTGAACAACGCAGTGGTGAGTCGTTCCCACCTGGAGGGTGCGCAGTGGCTTAAGACAATTTGTCCTACAGGCATACTCAGTACTGAGAACTATGGGACATGTCGGGGTCAGTTATCGAGACTTTGAACGTGCCGATTTCAGCGCCCGTCAATTTTCTTCCACCAACCGCCCTTGTCGCCGCCTAGCATGCGCGTTATGGATTTCCTATTCGGTGGGGAAGCTTAGAACAATCACAGCTGTCGTTGTATCCCCACGTAAATACGAATGAGGGATGCCCATGCAATTCACTTCGATTAGCCGCCAAGGTTCAGCCTTGGTAGGACTACTTTCACTTTCTTTACTCGTCGCTTGCGGCGAGAGCACTTCCAACAACGCTGACGAAAATACCCAAACAGAAAATCTCGTTTGTGGTGACTCAATCGTCGGAGGCGAAGAAGCCTGTGACGGTGGTGGGACTGAAACCGCCGATTGCGATGCCGATTGTACGGAAGTTGTTTGCGGGGATTCTGTCGTTAATGCCGCAGCGGGTGAGACCTGTGATGATGGCAATACAGAGCTGGAAGCTTGTGAGTACGGTGAATCCTCCTGCATTGTTTGTGGGCCAGGATGCACTGAAGTCGCGGGGCAGGTCCTTTATTGCGGCAATGGGACGGTCGAAGGTGATGAGGTTTGTGATGAGGCCGGTGATACATCGGCATGCGATTCTGATTGCACGGAAGCTGATTGCGGTGACGGATACCTAAACGGTAGCGCCGACGAAGCTTGTGATGACGGTAACACCGTGACCGAGATTTGCGATTACGGTTTGACGAGTTGCGAAGTTTGTAACTTTCTATGTCAGTACCAGTCCGGGAACGCGCGTTACTGTGGCGACGGTGAGATCGATTATTCCTACGGCGAATCATGTGACGACGAAGGCCAATCCGAGACCTGTGATGACGATTGCACAATGGTTGAATGCGGCGACGGTGTTCACAATATTGCAGCTGGTGAATTATGTGACGCGGGCGAGGCGCTCACCGACACATGCGATTATGGTTTGACTGAATGTGAAGTATGCACGCAAGCATGTGAAGTGATTCCCGGCCTGACCACGTATTGCGGTGATGATGTCCTGGATACCGACCACGAGTTTTGTGAGCAGGGTGAGACAACGACGATGCTTTGTACGGCATTCGACCCACAAAATTTTGAAAGCGGAATTGTCACTTGCGGAAACGACTGCATGGCCGATACCACGGGTTGTGTGGAGATACCTCGTGATGCTCAGTACGAAGCCTGTACCGAGGCTGGCTTGAGCCCATTTGTGCAAGGCTCCTGCGAGGCAGACCTTTATTGCTTACCGCTCACCACCGATACGACTGGTTTCTGTATGCTGCCTTGTGATGGCGCCGGTGACACCCAGACCTGCGGCGAAGACGTTTGCTACGAGAATCCGGCAGGCTGGTTTTGTTACCGAGACGATGCTCTTCGTGATGAGCCATGCCGTGACAACTTGAATATGTGTGCCCCAGGTGAAGGGGAGTGTATCGACCGAGTTTGGGACCAAGCGACGAGCACTCATATTGACCCCCGCTGTACGATTACATGCGATAGTGTCGATATTGGACAGCAGGGGACTTGCCCGGATGAAGAGACCTGTTTTACGAACACCGGCGGTTACGCCGATGTGGCGGGAGACACCACAGGTCAGCCTTTGGCGTGTGAAGAAGAAACCGATTGTCCGGTTGGGTTCGACTGTCTGCAGTTCTCAAATGGAGACAACTACTGCGCAAGAATGCAGGGCTGGTGCGGCGATGCGGTTCCGGTCTGCGGCGCCATAGACAACTACGATTGGTACAACTGCCTTTATGATGCCGACATGCAGTGCTCGCTGTCCGAAGGGCATGACTATTGCGCCGTTCAAGGAGCCACGGGGGCGGAAGCGACGCCTCAGTGTATCGATGTTGGGTTAAGCTCCGGCGTTTGTTTGGCCTTTTGCGAAGGGCCCGACGAAGAGGACCTCGACTGTGGAACGGGTTACGAGTGTGTGGTTCCAGGTGAAGGACAGTGGGCTTATATGTGGAGGCTTGAAGAGCCCAATGTGTACTGTGACCCTGCGACTGATGGAATTGCATCAACCAGCGTTTGCGGCGACACCTACCAGTGTATGACTTTTACCATGGGTTCTCTTTGTGGACGCCCATTGAAACATTGCCAAGAAATTAGACCGGTTGTCGATAGTGTCGAGCCGGCGATTGGCTCGGTGTCGGGTGGTACGGCCATTACAATCCGAGGTGAGAATTTCAAAGAGGGTTCAGTGGTTCTTATCGGTAATATGTATGCTTCGGAAGTCACCTGGGTGAGTTCTTCAGAGATGACGGCTATTGCGCCTTCTAGAAGTCCGGGGCTCAGTGATGTGACCGTTCGCAGCGAGACTTGGCAAAATGGAACCTTGAGTTTGGGTTTTGAGTTTGCTGTCGATCCACCGGTGCTTTACAGCTTGTCACCGGACCATGGCCCGGAAGAGGGCGGCACTCAGATTGTTATCGAAGGCGGGAATTTCCCAAGTAATCCTATTGTGACTTTTGGCGGCATCGCAGGCACAGCAATCACCGTATACAACAATGTATACCCGACG
>JABJBS010000020.1 GCA_018668695.1 Deltaproteobacteria bacterium | reverse complement strand
GTGGCCAACACGCCAACCTTCAGCGCATCCAACGCCGCTTCAAATGCGGCAACCACATCGGCGTGTGAATATTGCCCAGGAGCACCGATGCCGCGAAGATCCACGATGCGAAGTTCAGCATTCAGTGCCGCGCGTTCCACCAAGGTGCCTAAGGCTTTGGAGAGTTCGGCCACCCGTTGCGCTTTATCAACGCGGGCCGCATTTTTTAGATGGCGACCTGCTTTATCGTCTTTAAGAGCAATTTCTCCTTTAAGGATGGTGCTCGCCTTTGCACGCTCTAGGCACGCAAGCGCATAAACTGTTCCGTCGTCTGCAGTCCATACTTCGGGAATGCGTACACCACTGAAGAGTTTATCCGTTGAGATTTTCGTTAAGCTTTCCGATGACTGCGTCTCCAGCGGCACCGAGCTGCTCGATGTATAGGCACCCATGAAATCTTTACTCGCAGAGTCGACCCGCGCCACAAAGATACGGCTCAACGCAGCGTATGCACCACTCTCAGCCAGTGGCCGCTTAGGCCCCATTCCTACACCACAGAGATATTTGTTGTGGGGAAACTCCGAGCCGTAGCCATCGACCCAGCCTGGCTTACCACCGCGGCTCTCTCGGGTCTCTTCCTCATCTCCAGAAGGCCGTGAGGTTGCACCGCCAACTGCGCCGCCGCTTACATCAGCTCCACTTGCAACTGGAGGTGCTGCTGGTGCTGCTGTCTTTTTGCCCATTTCGTCAAAAAGCTTTTCCAAAGAGCCATCATCGGCATGGTTTTTCACCGCGCCCATCTCTTCGGCTTGCTTGATGACTGTTTCAACCCGCTTTAAATCGACCTGCGCCAAGGCGTACATGGTGCCGTCTTTATCGATGTACCGGTCTACAATTTCAGAGCCTTTCAAGCTCTTCTTGGTCAAAGTTTTAATCGCCTGCTCCACTTGCTGGTCGCCAGTGGAATCCATGTAATCTTTCATAAGAGATGCAGTGAACACTTCAAACTGCTTGGCCACTTCGGCACGCGCTCGGTTGTCGGCGGTCATACGCAAAAGTGCTGGGTTCTTAATTCCCCCGGCCATACCCATTCCATAGAAAATCCGACCGGTTTCACCAATGATCGCAGCACTGCCTCGGTTGACCCAACCCGGCAGACCATTGTCATCGTAATTGGTTCCTGTGGTCGCTGTGATTTGGCGCTCCGGGGCACCCGAAGAGCCTGTGGAAGCACATCCGGCAACCAAAGCTAATGAAATCAACAAAGTAGAGAATCGTAGCATTCTTTTGTTTCCTGAGTATTGGGGTTTAATCCCATAAGAGCCCGCGCTCCAACGGAGCATCACAGGCCTAAGACGCATAACGCACCCTAAAGATTCTATTCGGAAACTTCAAACCGCACTTCGCGTGTGCTCCGATTTTCTGAATCATCACGAACACGTACCGTCAAATGATAGCGTCCTGGAGCAAGCTTACCCAGTGGCATAACCAGCTTGTCCGAAGGTCCATCCAAAATACCGTCTGCGGCCTGAGCACGTAGAAAAGGTGCGCCATTCAAAGAAAACACGGCCTCCCGAAGTGGGCCAATGGTATCTTTCGCAACGGCTGTGGCAGTGTAAACACCATCGTCATCATCAACATCCAAACGAGTCACCGACGGCGGCGTATTATCCACGAGCACCGAGCGACTCTCACGAACGTCAGTCTGACCCTCCCCGACGGGATTCGATGGTCCATCGGTGGCCTGGACACGAAATTGATAGTGTCCATCGGGAAGCTGTGTTGAATTCAGCGTAAAGTAAGGGCTTGGCGTATTTTCTTGTAGAACCCGCCAATCTTTCATCCCCGATTCACGTACTTCAAGCTGATACGCCAAAGTATCGCCATTGGGATCATCGGCTACCCAGCGTACCGTTAACGCGCCATCACGGATGACCTGCCGGGCTTTAGACTGCCTCTTTTTCTTTTTGGAGGCTTTGTCTGCCCCAGCGCGAGAAGCTTCAGGGATCTTATCTCCCAGGCTCACAACTTTACTCTCACTCTTGTCACGAAGGACTGGCAAAAACGCGATGCCCTTTCGCAGCGCAACAATCTCTTTCACAAAGGGTGGCAGGTTCTGGCGCAGGTAAGCTACCTGAAGACGGTGTACTTCTGGCGTGACATCATCATCGCCCTTCAAAGTCACACGCAGCTGCATATAGCGGCCACTTAATTTCGTTTTGCTTTGTCCGCCCTTCACGCCAATTTCTCGGGACCACTTCGTCCAGGTTTCATCCGGTGAAGAAGTTTGGCCGGTGCGGATCGCGATGGTTGCTTTGGTGCTGGAAGGAAAAGAACCATAAAGGTTCACTGATCCGAAAGAGGAGTTAATTGCGGCATCAAACGGTGCTGTGAAAAATTCACCTTGCTCTTCATATGCGCCGCCAAATTGAGCCACACGACCACCGCCGCCTCCAATAGAAGCAAAGCGGCCTTTGCCGATATCTACCATTTGCGTAATGCGTTTCGATGGTGACTGATAAATCAAACTCACCATCCTCTTGTCTGCGCTGATGGCGTAAATACGTCCGCGCGGATCATCTCTGCCGGTCGCACCCGTTGAGGCCAAAATGTTACCGCGCCGGTCTACGGCTAAGTCAAAGATGGCTTCATCATTAGAGCCAGCAAGTACTTGGCCAGTTCCCCTCATATCGATTTGCCAAAGCTGCGAGCGTACTTCCACTTTCGACTTCTTACTTTCGACAAGAGCTGTAGCCCCTTTTACCGCAGCCGCATAAACGAATGAGCCCGCCACAACGAGGTCAACAACTTCAGGAAGGCGTGCATCAAAAAGAGCCACGAAATCATCCGTACCTGGCGCTTGACGATAAACCACACCGCGCTCGCCGCCGCCGACAAATGTTCCCAAACTATCACTCAGAACAAGTGAGCGAAGATGCTTTTGTTCAGGAATAAAAATAGGTTCGCCTTTTTTATCAGAACCCACTTCCACAACAGAGCCTGGCTCGCCGGTGGCAAGCATCATCGTTCCGTCGCTCTTGAACTCGATGTCCCACACATAACCAGCTTCTGCCTCATAAAAGACTTCGCTTTTTCCATCTTCCCCAATGCGGTGAATGACCGCTGGTGGACCAGCTGCAATGTACAGAAATCCATCGTGAAACTTTAGGGACGTCACCATCGCTTCAGATACTTCGAGGATAACTTCTTCAGCACCAGAGGAGTCGATGTAAACGATAGATTGCGTATCGACACGTGCGACCGCGACTCCATCCTTGTAAGCCGTTGCTGCGCTAAATGATGCCTCGGGGTCATTGAACCACTCGCGGCTTGCCGGTGGCAGCGTAATCGCTCCATCCTCGCTTAATGCCGTTGATTCGGGATTACCATTTAAGAGAACGCCAAAGCCCTCCAACTCATAAAACCGAGTATCCTCGGATTGAGCGGTGGCACACACACCCATCACACAAGCGGCCGTTACAATTTGCCGAAACACAGACCCACAACTTTGCATATTCAACTTACCCATCATTCTTTGTTTCATTTATTAATACGGTGTAACGCTTAAAGAGACTGTCGTAATGCCTTCAATAACGCCTGGACGTTTTTTAGATTGCTCTAAATCCACACCGGCGTATCGAAGTTCTTGGGAGGGACGTCCCATCAAAGTGACTGCCGCTGTACCTGGTAGAAACGCATGGTCGTCTACTTCAGACTTAAGCCCAACACCTTTTCTCAATGCCATGAAGTAGAGGTTGCCCGCATTGCGAAGCCGGGCAATCCATCTTGCTAAAGACTTAACTGAGCGTGGCATTGGGCCACCTTGAACCATACCCGCAACTTGGTCAGCACCCGTTGCATCACAGGCTACCAAATCAATCCGTTGGCCAGCCCATGCACGAGGCACTTTGAATTTAAATGTTTCAGTATGAGACTTGCCACCAACGCGTAGCATTCGAATCGACGCTGTTACTTCGTCGCCTGGTTTCGCAATCGCGCGGTCGAGGGTAAGGGTTTCGATGATTTCTTCAACGGGGTCAGCAATCCACTCCGCATTCATCTCGACGCGCATGCCTGGCGCTGGGCCAAAAGGTGTTCGCCACAAAGATGCTACAATGCGAGCTACATCAACCGCCGCATAAACAGGCATCATTTCGTTTTTCTCACCGCCATAGACCCGTGAGATTTCGATGGGCTCAAAACCATCGCCTTGAACCGAAGCTTTCATTCGGAGCATTCCCCGGTGACCCACATCGAGTCGCGAACCAATAACACTCGAAAGCCCGACCGCGACCAGTCGAGGCGTTAAGCCTGGATCTCTGGCAACTTCGAACTTAAACGCATCTTCCCCGGCCGGCGTTTTTACCGTGCCTTGAACCGGAAGCATTACCGGGCCTTCACCTAGAATTCCGCCGATAGCCGGCAACCGGTCTTGAACCAGCTCCCCAACCACCGGGCCAGGAGCCGACATCTTAAAGGACCGGCGCTGAGTGGCCATCGTATTAAGAATCGTACCACCGGCCATAGGAATCGACACCGCTCCGCCGCCCATAAAAGGGTGGCCAAACGCTGTGATCTCTTTGCCGCGCACAGTTGTAACGGTACCTGTTGCCGCAATGCTTACATCACCTCGAACCAAGATAGCAGTGATGGTACCACCTGGTTCAAGACCTGGAGCTTGCTGAGTCTGACCACCACCTGCGCCGCCGCCCGCGGGCTCAAAGCCCATGGAGCGAAACCATGGCGAATAGTGATTACGGAGATAAGGCGGCATGCCTGCAATCGACATCGGCGCTGAAATCGGCGCCATACCATCGTTTACCGATGGAGCAACCGCCGCCATTCCTTTGGTGAAAGTATCCCAGTTACCTTCGGCTGCAATTTTCCATGGACGCTTTTCGCCCGGCAGCTTCATCACATCCAGCATATCGTTGATCGGGGTAATCCCGGCGATGGGCTCTTTCGCAAATGCTGCGAAGGCATAACCTAAAGCGCCGAGGAGCTTACCATCAATCGAACATGGGCTTCCGCTCATCCCTGCGACCACGCCCGTAAACTCAGGCTTCTCGCCGATGAGCTTGACCATGGTGAGATGACGACCCGGTCCGAGGTAATCGCGCATCACGCCTTTGACCACAAAGTCAAAGGGCTCAACCTGGGTACCTTCGAAAACTGTTAAACACTGTCCCTTCTGGCCTGGCTTCACCTCGTCGAGAGGCATGGCAGGTGGAAAGGCTAAAGACGCTGCTATTAATAATGGAATGAACACGAGGTCACTCTACTCCAAGGTATCAGGGATGTCACCGCATGGACTTGAACACCAAGCCCCTTTGCGGATGCCACCACGCTTTGCTTCGTAACGGCGCCGCGAAGTCAAATGCAATTCATTCACAGCATGCCACATCAGGTCCAGATGTTCCCGAGCATTTTCTATCTTCCAATCGGTGGTGATTATCGGCTTGCCTACGGTCACCTCAACTACACCTGGCCTAGGAATCAAACTCTGACCAGGGTTAATAGCCTTGGCCCCGTCCATCCCAATGGGTACCACCGGTAAGCCGCTTGCAATCGCCATATGCACTGCGCCCATCTTGAATCGCTTCATTTCGCCGTCTACCGAACGGGTTCCCTCTGGAAACACGACTACTGAATACCCTTCAGGAAGTGATTTCATTCCCTCTTGGATGTTTAAAATGGCTTTATGACGATCTTTTCGGTCAATTAGAATCAAGCCTGCACGCCCAACGACTGCGCCCCAAAGAGGAACTTTAGCCAGCTCTTTCTTCGCAATGTACCGGGTTTTATTGGGCATGATATGAGGAACCAAACACATGTCGATAAAGCTTTGATGGTTCATCACAAAAATAGCGGGTCCAAGTGTTCTAGAATCTGGGCCACATCGGGATACTTTTACTCGAAAAATAAAGAGTACACCCCGCGCCCACCAATGGGGAATGAAAGACCAAGCCCATTGCATCTGAGCAGTCAAAATAGCGAGACCTAATAATATGCAAAGAATACCTGTGTAAAACGCCGCCACGAGGTAAGCCAGCAACCGAATGAGCTCTGGAACCATAGGCAGTCCTTACCAGCCAATATCCGGTATGACCAGAGTCTAGGCCCTCCCAGCGGCCAAGACTGGCATCCACTTGCACCTACTGGTAAAGATTCATCCCATGCTCAGCTGTACTCTCTTGGTCGCCCTTTCCATCTTTGGCTCTACCCAACATGTTTCAGCAGACGTGGTAGGTTCCATCGAAGCCACCCTAACTAAGCAAACCGGCCGCCACGGTCCTGCGCTGGCCGCCCAAACAGCACGGTTACTTGGCTGGAAAGGCGATGTGGCGAGGCAAGTTCACCGAGGCGACAAGATTCGCCTAGTCTATTCAGATAACGAACTCCCCGAGCTTTTGGCGCTTGAATACGACGGGCTCAAACTAAAGATCCGGGCCTACAGCTTCGAGGACAAAGATAACATCAGACGCTACTACGATGAGCAGGGCCGGGGTATTGAACCCGCCATCAAGAATTCACCTCTTGAAAACTACGGGCAAATCACAGAGGTCCCTCAAAGGGGCCGTGGTAAACGAAGCCACGATGGTGTGGACTTCAAGGCCGAAACCGGCACCCCCATCCGCATGCCATTTAAGGGCAAAGTAAACCGCGTCAATTGGTCCACCCGGGTTAATGGGCGCTGCGTCGAAGTCATCTTTAGGAGCGGCAAAAAAGCGCGCTTTCTCCACCTCAACACAGTCCACAAAGCAGTTCAGGCGGGCCGTACACTTCAAGCAGGCGCGCCTCTTGGAACTGTAGGGTCAACCGGGCGCTCGGGCGGCCCCCACCTGCATTATGAAATACTGAGCCCCAGCGGCAAAGTCCTCAATCCGCTTGAGATTCACGGTACCGAAGCGTTTTTTGTAGCGCCCGCTCTGAAAAAGACCTTCCAGCACCAAGTAAAAAAATATCAAAACAGCCTAAGATAACTCAGTAAAAACAAGCAACTCGTAAAAAAGTCGCTCTTTCTCGGCTTTTAAGTGCACAAAATTCATCGCTGCCTCGACCAACCCTGTGAACAAGGAGGCAGTCCCATGAAAACAACTTCTATCCACCCCTTCCCCCGTGCCCTTAGATTAGCCCTATTGATGCTCACCCTGGTGCCCGCGCTCTCCCAAGCCAGCACACCGCGAAGCGTGGTCCATGATGAACTGAAAGTTTTTACAGACCCGGGTAAGCTGCCCATGTTTGAAACCAAGGTTCGCGGCGAGACCGTCAAGCTGCCCCTTCAACACACCCATGTTGATGTGGAAATCACTGCCGGTATCGCTCGGGTTGAGGTCACCCAAACTTATAAAAATCTCTACAAGCGCCCCATCGAGGCGCTCTATACATTTCCCTTACCGATGAACAGTGCGGTGAACCGCATGCAAATGGTCATTGGTGACCGTACCATTGAGGCTCAAATCAAAGAGCGTAAAGAGGCTCGCGCCATTTACGAAAAGGCTAAAGCTCAGGGGCATACCGCAAGCTTGCTTGAACAAGAACGACCGAATATTTTTTCTCAATCGGTTGCCAATATCGCCCCGGAAACCGACATCGATATCGTGGTGTCCTACGTGCAATCGCTCACATACGCCAATCACCAATGGGAATTCGTCTTTCCTATGGTAGTCGGTCCGAGATTTATCCCGCCTGGGCATCAAGACGGCCCAGGGACTCAATCTTACCAAAGGTTGCGCCCGTTGATTCTCGGCCAAGGTGAGCGTCCTGGTCACGATATATCCATGAACCTTGCGGTCTTCAGCGGCTCAGAAATACAAAATTTCGTTGTACCCACCCACGATGTCACGGGTAAGAGTCATACTGACGGCTCTTTGAGGCTGACGCTTTCTAAACACGACAGAATCCCAAATAGAGACTTTATTTTTAAGTACCAAACGGCTTCAGCTCTTCCTGAAGTTTCGGTGCTTACACATCGCGAAGAAAACGATGGCTACTTCGGACTGACACTGGTTCCACCTCTTCCCTTGAAGACAGCACCCACCCCCAATAGCCGGGAGTTTATATTCGTAGTTGACGTTTCGGGCTCTATGAACGGTGTTCCCCTGAACATGTGCAAGGATGCGATGCGAGAAGCATTGTCTCAGATTAGAGCGGACGACACTTTCAACGTGCTTACTTTTGCCGGCCAAACCAAAAAGGCATTTGCCACCCCGCGAAGAGCCTCAGAGCACAACATCCAAGAAGCCATCGCCACCATTGACCGGCTGCGCGCAGGGGGCGGCACCATGATGGCCAACGCCATCCGCGAAGCACTCAACCCCGACACGGAAACCGAGCGAGAGCGCTATGTGTTTTTTATGACGGATGGATACGTAGGCAACGAAAAACAAATTTTCAGCCGAACTCAAAACTTCATTACGACGCTTGAAGAGCGCGGCCAAAAAGCCAGAGTCTTTGGCTTTGGTGTAGGCTCAAGTGTAAATAGACACCTCTTGAATGGGCTAAGCGAAGCCGGCCAAGGAATCACCTTTTACGCCAGCACCCGCCAAGACCCTGCCCAAGGCGTTCGTGAATTTTTCCGCACACTGGAACAACCTTTTCTTTCCAACATCAGTTTAGAATTCGAGGGCCTTGCAATAGCGGATATGGAACCTCAAGTGATCCCCGATTTACTCGCGGGTCGCCCACTGGAAATCCTCGGTCGATTTGAAAAACCGGGTCAGGGTAAATTGCATATCCACGGCATCTTGCGCGGCCGCGAGCATACCATCAGCCTACCCGTCATACTCCCCGGTACCAGCTTCAGGCACGGCGCATTAAAAACCCGCTGGGCACGCGCGCGCCTTCACAGTTTAAGTCGTCAGGCCTGGACTTCGAGTTCTGACAAGCTAAAGCAAGAAATCACCGAGCTTGGACTCGCGCACAATTTGGTAACAGCCTACACAAGCTTTGTTGCGGTGGACTCCAGCGCTCAGATGGACGGCGCAGACTCCTTAACGATTGAACAACCCACACACTTGGCCGAAGGTCTTAACCCGCACACCGCCGGGAACCGCCGACGAAGTGCACCGATGCCGAGAATGTTTCACCAAAAGGGAACGAAAGTTATCCAAAACAACCTGATGGGCAGTGCGGCCACGGGTTCTCGCGGAGCGCCCGTTCCGGAGGCTGAAGTCTCCAAACTTGCTCTCGATGGCCAGGTCAAACTGGCGCGTCCGAGCAAAGTACTAAGCCCCATGACGCCGAGATATCCCCCTCTGAAGTACTTCGTGCAGACCCGGGGAGGCCTAAAACGACATGTCATCATCAAAAGCCTAAAAAAATCACTAAAAGAGGCCCCAAGATGTGTTTTGAGTTCACTCGAAAAGGGCCCAAAAGCAGGCCAAGGCCTTGAAATCACGGTAAACCGCCATGGGCGAGTGGTCTCAGTTACGATCGTAGCGCCGGGAAAGAGTCAAAAGAGCGATCATTGTATCCGGAGCTTTTTTGAAGGGATCCGCTTTCCACCGTCAAGTTCCGGCCGGTCAACCCAAGTTCTTCTCCGAATCAAAAGCCCACTGAAGCTCTAAGTGCCTGACCTCAGGAGACTTATTGCCTCCTGGGGTCCGCCAAGCCCACATTACTTACCGAACCTAATTTAGTTATGCGCCCCCGCTAACGCGTCGCGTCAAAAGACCCCCTCACAACCTAGGAAATTGACACTACCTTAGGCCCCGTTTTACCTTTTTTCTGGAAACACAATTTTAATAATCGATCACAAGGTTTAGAACCCTGCTTAAATACCGCATACAAATTATCTGGGAACGCATTAAACACATAATGCCACAGGTACGACTTACGCACCGTGTATTGGGCGGCTTTATTGCAATGATTGTTGTAACCGGCTTTGTCGGTGGCGCAGGTTTCCTGGGTCTGAGCCAGGTTACTGAGAAAGTCGATTACTTATCCAATCAGGTAACGGCGACCAAAAAGCTCGTTGACGAAACCGTTATCGAGGTTGATGGACAGATTACGGCAGCAAGCCGACTATCAAGTGGTAACGCCAAACAAAACGACGTCCTTGATATTCAGCAGAAGCAGCAAATCATCAGCGAGAAAATCGGCAAAATGTTCGAGATGAGCGTTCTCGACAAAAAGAGACGCGCCGACGTTGATGAAGCTCAAAAACCATACGAAGAGCAACTCGAAATCATGCTCAAATCCTTCTTGGCCTTTCAAATGGCCAAGAGTGACTTCCGACGACATGCTCGTAACATGTCTGATTTTCTTGAAGAGCTAAACGATGCTGACGAGAGCGCCGCCATCTTAGGAATGTGGCACTTCAAACAAGCATACGAAATTGGCTTGATGGAAACCGGTAAAGATCCCGATGATGTTTTCGACAACGTTGAAGAATACATCGAGTCTCAAATTGAAGCCGCTGAAGACATGATGGACAGTGGTGACTTCGATGACATGACCGACGACGGCGACGCAACTTACGCAGAAGCCTACGCAGAGCGCTTTGAACGTCATCAAGAACTCATCATGGATTACGTCGAGAAGTTCAGCGAATTTGTAGAGCACAACGAAAGCTACATTGAGACAGCCGAATCTTACCAAGAGCTGATTCGAACGTTGGCCGCAGATATTGAAAGCGCAGTTGAGCAAGTTATGAAAGACTTGGAATTCGCACGAACCAGTGCAAGCTCTTTCATTCTCCTCTTCATCGTCATCGGTATTGTGATTGGTGTGGTTCTCGCCGGGCTTATTACCCGCTCAATCTCTGGCCCGCTGAACAACCTGATTAATCGCCTACGCGATATCGCGGAAGGTGAAGGTGACCTCACGCAGCGTATTGAGTCGAACAACAATGATGAAATTGGAGAAGTGGCCCATTGGTTTGACCTCTTCCTCGATAAAATTCAAAACACGATTCAGCAAGTTGGTATTACAGCCCACACGCTAAAAGATGCTGCGACCGAGATGCTGGGAACATCAAACGGTATGAAAGACTCAGCTGGACAAACAGTTGACCAGGCGCATGTTGTTTCAACCTCATCGATTCAGGTCAGCGAAAACGTGAACAACGTTGCAACTGCTACCGCTGAAATTGATACCAGTGTTCGTGAGATTTCAAACAACATCACTGAAGCTGCTGAGATTGCTGCTCAGGCTGTTGGCGCTGCCGAGGCAACCACAGAGACGATTACCCGTCTTGGAGCCAGCAGCTCGCAAATTGGTAACGTTGTGAAGATGATTGCTTCGATTGCAGAGCAAACCAACCTTCTCGCTTTGAACGCAACCATTGAGGCCGCCCGAGCTGGTGAAGCCGGTAAAGGTTTTGCGGTTGTTGCGAATGAGGTTAAGGAATTGGCAAAAGAAACCGCCAAAGCCACTGAAGAAATCAGTCAGCAAGCTCTTTCTATTCAGACAGAAAGTGGCGGCGCAGCCAGTGCGATTGACGAAATCTCGAAAATCATCGTTCGAATCAGCGACTTCACAAACGTTGTTGCGGCAGCGGTTGAGCAGCAAAACGCTACCATCAATGAGATTTCAAATAACCTCACAGGTGCCGCGAGTGCTTCGAATGAGATTGCAACCAACATTCAAATGGTTGCAACCAACGCCGAAGATACCTCAATGGGTGCTACCCAGAGCCAAGGCGAGGCTGAAAAGCTCAACGTTATGGCTGCAGAACTTGCCCAGCTTCTGGGTCAATTCCGATATTGATTCAAAATGGATCATTCCCATTACGCAAAATTCCTCTCTCACCTGCCCGTTTTTAGTAATTTAAGCGACGAAGAAATCGGCGAAATTGTTCGGCTCTTTAAACCGGCGACGATGAAAGCTGGAGAGATCCTCGTCAGTGAAGGTGACACCAGCCAGTCCATGCTCATCATTGAGTCGGGCCAGGTCGCAGTCGTGAAGACCACCCACCAAGGTGATGAAAAAGTCCTCGCCATTCTAGATGCCCCCACAGTGATTGGAGAGCTCTCCTTACTCGACGGTATTAAACGCTCGGCCACCGTTCGCTGTGCCAAGGATGGGCAAGCATGGCGCATTGAGCGCGCCGACTTTGAAGTTCTGCGGCAAAACTTTCACCCTGCCGCATTCAAAGTCTTACATAACTTAGGCCTGATGATGGCTGAACGCCTTCGCAGCACAAACACACGTATCTCAGAATTTTTCAGCCAACCCGGCGACTCACTCGAGCTGATGCAGAAGCGTCAAAAAGAGTTATGGGAACAACGACTCAAAGAGCGCGGTGATATGTAATGGCGAGCGAAGTAGACAAAAAAGCAGCCTTCATTCGCCAGCTCCCACTCTTTCATGGCTTCAACGACGCCGAATACCTCGACATGGCGGAGAAAATGAAAGTTCATCGCATCGAGGCAGGAATGTTTATCTGCAAAGAAAACGCGCCGGGCGATACCTGCTTTATTATCGCACGCGGTCAGGTTGATATCCTCACCGGCCGCGGCAGTCAGGTCCATAAGCTTTGTAGCCTTGGACCCGGGCATGCCATTGGAGAGATTGCTCTTATCGATGGGAATCCTCGCAGCGCCTCCGCCCGTGCAACAGAAAACGTCATTATCTTTTCGCTCAAGCGGGAGAACTTTCTAGCTCTCGTCAACGAAGGCAACCACGCAGGCTATAAGCTTTTACAAAACTTGGTATCCGTTCTCTCGGACCGGGTGCGACAGGTTGGCGACCGTTACGTGGATATCTTCTCAAAGCCAGGCGACACCATCGCCGAACTCAATCAGCGCATGGGTCAACTCCAAGACTTACAGGCTATGGTTGCTGGCAGCGGCGATGCAAAGAAAGATCTTTTAGAATTGGTCGGTTACACCGGTCATCTTGCACCCTCCTCTAAGTGACGTCATAACTGCTCTCCTTTGAGGAGAGAACAATGAGTCAGATTTTTATCGTAGCCAGCTCGCTCTTAGGATTTCTCGGCGTTGCCTTGGGAGCCTTCGGAGCCCACGCATTGAAGCAAAAACTCAGCCCCGACATGTTGGTCATTTTTGAAACTGGTGCACGCTATCATCTGATACATGCTGTGGTTTTACTCGGCATTGGGATTCTCGCCCGGCACATGGATACTACCGCCATCAAAGTCTCCGGCTTTGCGATGATATTTGGTATCATTGTTTTTTCCGGCAGCCTCTATGGCTTAGCCATCTCAGGCATCCGAATTTTAGGGGCCATTACACCCATCGGAGGTCTGGGATTATTGGTCGGATGGGCTGCTTTGGCCATGGCTGCGTTCCAAAATCCTTAGTTTGCAATTCGGCGATGGGTCAGGTTAAGGAGAGCCCATGAAAACGGGCCCTACAATCAAACAGCGCTACATCTGTATCGATGGCCCGATAGCTGTTGGTAAGACGACTCTGACGCTCAAATTAGCGGAATATATCGGCGCTAAGACGGTACTCGAAGAATTCGATGACAACCCCTTCCTACGTGAGTTTTACCTCGACCCAGACAAAGTGGCATTTCAAACTCAAGTCTACTTTCTGCTCGCTAGATTCAAACAACAAGAAAAGCTTCGGCAACAAGACCTCTTCAATCGCTCTATGGTCAGCGACTACCTCTTCGCCAAAGACCGTATTTTTGCCTACATGAATCTAGAAAGAGAAGAAGCAGCTCTTTATGAACGCATCTACGATTTGGTGCGCCCTCAGCTCCTTCAGCCGGATTTAGTCATTTACCTTCACGCCCAGCCAGAAACGCTCGTCGACCGCTTAAAAAAGCGCGGTCGCACCTATGAAAATACGGTTGAGCGTACCTATCTTGAAGAACTGATGCAGGGTTACAATCACTTTTTTGCCCACTACGATGAAACACCGCTTCTGATTTTAGATACCTCTAAGGTAAACTTTGATGCCAATGATGACGACTTTCAACAACTCCTCGAACTCATCGCCAACACCACAGAAGGAACGCATCGCCACACGCTCACCCCACGGGTCTAAGTGTGACGCTTGAAGTTCAGGTATTAAGTAGGCTCTCAGAGATAGAGCCTGAAGCGTGGGATGCTCTTGCGCCCGCCGACAACCCATTTGTTCACTTTCATTTTTTAAACGGCCTCGAAGAGTCGGGAAGCGTGGGCTCACCGCAAACGGGTTGGGTTCCTCGTCATGTGGTCGTCAAATCTGAAGGCCGCCTAGTCGGCGCACTTCCTCTCTACGAGAAATACGATTCTTACGGTGAGTACATTTTCGATTGGTCTTGGGCCCGCGCCGCAACCCAAGCCGGTATCGAGTACTACCCCAAGCTGGTCTCATCTGTGCCCTTTACCCCCGCCTCAGGACCACGCCTCCTACTAAGTACCACCGATGACCCTGAACCCGTTCTGCAGGCTCTCTTCAGTGGCTTAAATGCTGTCTACGAACAAACCGGCGCCTCAAGTATCCACGTCCTATTTCATACCGAACAAGAGCAAAGTGCTTTTCGAGAAATAGGCTTGGCCTCTCGTCTGAGCCACCAGTTTCATTGGAATCGGCGCCCCGGCTGGAGCACATTTGATGACTATCTCTCCAGCATGCGCGCAAGCAAACGCAAGCAAATTAGAAAAGAGCGCAGGAAAGCACAAAGTCATGGGCTTAGGCTGGAGATGGTTCGAGGTGAGGACTTAAACGAAGAGCAGTGGAAGGCACTTTACATCTTCTACCGCCAAACCTGTCATCATAAAGGGGCGATCCCTTATCTCAATCTCGAGTTTTTTCAATACATCCAAAAAAACATGGCAGGTTCCGTTATGGCCTCACTCGCGAGCCTTGAAGACACGACTGTGGCCGGTTCGTTATTTTTTCACGGTGCTCAGAACCTCTTTGGTCGTTACTGGGGTTGCACCGAGGACTTTAGCCATTTGCATTTTGAACTCTGTTATTATCTCCCCATTGAATGGGCGTTTCAGAATGAGATTCATAAGATTGAAGCGGGAGCGCAAGGCGAGCATAAAATATCGCGAGGGTTTGATGCAGCTGTTTGCCACAGCTCACACCATATGAAGCACGCTGGATTTTGGGATGCTATTCAAAACTTTTTGAAAGAGGAAGCCGACGGCGTCACACGAACCGTAGAATATTACCGTACGCACAGCTCTTTCAAGAATGGTCAAGAAGAGGATTGAGAAACTCGGCGATGCTCGTGGCTACGGCTACATGAGACTCCATGTGAACATGGTGACCTCCCGGAATCTTCTCAACTTTTAAGCCATCGAGCGAACCCCGGCGCCGGCTGTAGGTCGACTCAGGAAATCTCATCCCCGACTCTCCCAATATAAGCAGCGACGGTGCAGCGATGGCTTGAAGAAAAGCCAGAACATGCTCCTCGCTCAAGCGAAGCGATGAGGGCGTTTTAAGCCGCCCATCAGTAGACCAGGTGTAGCCGCCTGCCACTTGCTTCGTTCCTCGTTCAACCAGTAGGCGCGCCGCCTCAAGAGGCAGACCTTGCACAGCTTCCGAAAGCCTCTGAGCAGCTTCTTCCCTATCCTTGAAGGTCCGAGCATTTCTCACAACTTCTTGTTCCAGCCTGTTGCGAACATGGCGGGCAAGCTGCGCGGGAGATTTCTCAGGAGTTGTCGTTAGAGG
The DNA here is from genome assembly GCA_018668695.1 of Deltaproteobacteria bacterium. Classification (NCBI taxonomy): domain Bacteria; kingdom Pseudomonadati; phylum Myxococcota; class Myxococcia; species Deltaproteobacteria bacterium. The sequence continues at coordinate 6,470 of JABJBS010000020.1, read as the reverse complement.
CCCCAAGCCTTCTAGGAGAATCAGGCTTCGAATACGCTCGGGAAAAGTACCCGCGACCAGTGTGGCTATTCCCGCACCCATCGAATGGCCCATCAAGACAAACTTTTCCCAGCCCAGTGCATCCACCAATCCGGTAACCGGAGCCACCCAATCCGCAAATGCATACGATGCGCCCGCTCTTCGGTGATCTGATAAGCCGTGACCGGGAAGGTCCACAGCCACAAGGCGGTAGCCTGCTCCCAAAATTTGAGCCAATGGGGCAAAGCTATTGGCATTGTCTAACCAGCCGTGCAGGGCCAACACAGGGACGCCATCTTCCGGCCCACTGGTCCAGCCTCGTATGGTCTGCCCGAGTACAGAGAGCTCGATGGATTCAATTGAATTTTCCACAGTCTTAAACCTCGTCCATTTCCAGCTGAGCCCGTATCTTGGCCAGAAAGTCCTCCGCTTTCGATTCAGTCATTTCGTCGGTTGGTGGTGAATTACGATTCCACCGCAGCACACCGTCGCCTTCGGGCAGCTCTTCTAAAAAGCGCGAACTACCGCGCTCCATCATTTTTCCTCGACTGGAGCGATACAGACACTTGGTTAACCAAAGCCTCTGTTTGGCGCGCGTTATGCCCACATAGCAAAGTCTTCGCTCCTCAGAGAGGTCCCCGCCAAGCTCAATCGTTCGGCGATGCGGGAGAAGTTCTTCTTCCATACCCACCATAAAAACTGCCGGGTACTCCAGCCCTTTGGCACTGTGTAAGGTCATCAACGTGACCTTCCCTTGGTCGTCATCTTTTTCATCGTTCTTCACAAGCGACGACATGAAAATGAAGTCTTCCAACGGAGAAGTGCTATGCGGATTCATCGCGGCAAAACGATGAGCTGCGTTGATGACTTCATTAACATTTTCAATGCGTCGTTCACTTACCGTCGCAGAATCATCTGCAGCAATGATGACGTCACGCAACTTAATCTCCTCGATTAAGCTCTCTACATGGCCTTGGAGTTGGTGTGGCTGAGCATCTTGCATCTGTGCGCCAAAGTTACGAATCAGACCAACAAATTGCTGAGCCCCTGCCTGAGCGGCTTTAGGAATATCGGGAACCTCTGAAGCGCGGCATAGTGCGCCATAAAGTCCGCAATCATTCTGCTCACCAAATGCGGCAAAGCGTTGCAGGCTCGTGGGACCGATTCCTCTCGAAGGCATATTCACAACTCGGCGTAATGAAATCTCATCGAATGGGTTGTTGATGGTTGCAAGATACGCCATCACATCACGGACTTCTTTGCGTTCGAAAAAAGCCTGACCACCTACAATGCGATAAGGAATCTTATCGGCCGCAAGAATCTCTTCTAAGAGGCGGCTCTGTAGGTTTGACCGGTAGAGTACGGCAATGTCTTCGTAACGCATGCCCTCAAATACAAGCTTACCAATGGTCTCTGATACAAGCGTGGCCTCTTCCTCGCCATCTTCACAGGTCACCACATGAATGGGCTCGCCCTCGCCGTCGGCAGACCAGAGCTTCTTATCTTTTCGAACCTTGTTGTTCTGGATTACCGAGTTTGCGGCGTTTAAAATATGCCCCGTTGAACGGTAGTTTTGGTCTAAGATGACTTCTTTGGCGCTTCCAAATTCGCGGCCAAAGCGAAGGATATTATCCACCACAGCGCCGCGCCATGCATAGATACTTTGGTCATCATCACCAACCACACAGACGTTGTTGCGCTCGCCAGCTAAAATCTTAAGCATCGCCAACTGGTCTGAACTTGTATCTTGGTACTCATCGACGAGAATATAATCGAATTTCTTAGACCAGCGCTCGCCTACTTCAGGAATCAGCAGAACGTCCATACTGCGCAGGAGTAAGTCATCAAAGTCTACAGCGTTAAAGGCACGCATCTCGGCCACATAACGCGGATACAGTTCATAGGCAGCCAGTTCGTAATCATCGCCCCAATCGATCTCTACTTCTTCTCGGCGCTCACGTTTGGTTTTCAAAATGATATCGAGAATTTTCCCTGCGTCGAGTCTTCTGTCGGCTACTCGCACACGGCGCATCAGTTCCCGAACCAAACTCATTTGGTCAGCCGTGTCGTAAATACAAAACCTTTTGGCGAGACCCGCGGCTTCATGTTCTGCTTTAAGAATAGAGAGACCGAGGGCGTGAAAAGTGGACAACTGAACTTTCGAACCATCGGCGCCAACCAAAGAGCGCAAACGTTCTCTCATCTCTCCAGCTGCCTTATTCGTAAACGTCACACCCAAAATTCTTGAAGGGCTTGTACCATCGCCAATGAGCCGGGCGATGCGATAGATAATAACGCGCGTTTTACCACTGCCTGCGCCGGCCAAGACGAGGAGAGGCCCGTCATCATGCATGACGGCATCACGCTGACGAGGGTTAAGAGTATGAAGGTCCAGTCGCAAAATTTTTTCCTACCGCTTGGGAGCTTATTCAAGCACCCTCGTTCATCTTCAAGATTCTGATTCTCGTGAGTACCGCAGCCAATTCGTACTTCCTAAACCAGGCGAGGTCCCCAGAAACCCGCCGAGCAATCGATTCGAGTCCATCGGTATGGACCATGCTCTCGATATCATCAAGTGATTCGCGCAGCGTTTGTTGATTGCCCGATGCGCCTTGCGCCAAGCCAAGTAAAACCTGTCCGATGGCGCGCACTTGCGCTTTTTCGACCAGCTGCTCCACACAGCCGATTCGCACATCTTCATGGCCAAAACTCATCAAATCGATATCACGTACACGAACCTTGATGCCTTTAGGGCCCGCACCTGCTCCCAGCGATTTGAAGTTGGGTTGGCGGTTTTTAGGAACACTGTATCCTACCTGCGTGGGCGCGCGTTCACTCACGAGTTCAGTGGCAATCGAACGCGCTTGCTCAGTCACATCCAGTGGTCGGTACTGCTTCATCATGATCACCGTATCGGCAACATCGAAGTAATCGCCCGCTCCCCCCATAACCAAAAGACTCGAAACACCATTGTTTTCGTAAAGGTCCCGAACGCGATCTAGGAACGGCGTGATTGGCTCATCATTTTTGGCAACAAGCTTTTGCATCCGCAAATCGCGAATCATGAAATTAGTCGCGCAAGTGTCCTCATCCAGTAACAAGGTCGAGGCGCCCATCTCCAAGGCTTCAGAAATGGCGGCAGCTTGAGAAGTTGAGCCGCTGGCATTGGTCGTAGAAAAACCCGTGGTGTCCTCACCGGAAGGTAAATTCGTAATAAAGGCCGAAATATCTGTATGGACGACGCTGCGGCCATCTTCAGCTCGAATCTTCACTGCATCTGCTGTGGCCACCACCCGTTCACGGCCATCGCCAGGAACATGGTCTAAGTAACCTCTTTCAATCGCTCGCAGCAGCGTAGACTTGCCGTGATAACCGCCGCCAACAATTAACGTCACACCCTGTGTAATCCCCATGCCCGAAATACTACCGGAGTGCGGGGTTTCTAGAGTCACTCGCAATGATTCCGGCGACTCAAAGAGGACGGCTTTCGAAGCGGGTCGATCATCAGCGCCCGAACGACGAGGCAAGCACGCTCCATCGGCCACAAAAGCTATCAACCCTTGGGCCTTGAGTGCGCCGCGTAACGCCGCGCTGTCTTCAACCGTTTCACAATGGGCCCGTAAACGCTTGAGCTCCCATGCGCCTTGAACCAAAGCCTCACGCACACAGTCGGCGAGACTCTGCGTCAAGAGGACTTGGGCCGCTCGCCCTGCAATACGCCGACCGTTGGCCGGCAATCCCACAAGAAATCGAGCTTGGACTTCACCGAGTGAATTCACCTGAAGACTTGTACGCTCAAGCACCTGCTGGCCTGGCTCAAGCATCTGAATCAGACCACTTTTTCCACTTCCGCTGCGGGTACTGTGCCGAGCAAGAACCTGGCAAAATCGGCGGTTTAGAAAATCCGCAGTTGCACGTCGTAAAACAGAACTCTGAGTAGAAAACTTAGGCAAACCTGCCACGTCACTGGCTAGGGTTACGCTGACCCGGGTGGGTTCAGCGAAGGGGTCACCCTGAACATGCTCAATATGAAGTTCAAAATCACCAAAGCTGTAGGAACCACGAATGTCTTTATAGGTTCGGTAACCTTTGCCGTCCATGCGCCGCACAGTTTCAGCAAGCTGGTTCCCTGTACGCATCATTTCAACCTATCGGATAAGAGAGCCCAAGGCTCGGGGCAAGATTTAGCCAACCATCCCGGTTGCCATATTTTTACGTGCCTGAAGTAATCCCTTTAACGAAAAGAGATTAAAGATAACCAAGAGAACCAAAACGACGATAGCAACGATAAAGCCAGTCTGCGCCTCTCCAGGTACTCGGCCAACTTGGATGATGCGCACGGTATCCGCTTCGCCTAAAAACCGGTCATGGTAAACTTCTAGCAGCCGCTGGTATGTAGAGTCTTTGGTTGGATCGACCACACGACCCGAGACGGCAACTTTTGTGGCAATGCCGTAGACATCTTCATCGGGCGGTACCTCGATAAAAATTCCGCCGGAGCCTAAAAGCCGAAAATACCAATATTCCTGACGGTTCAGCGATAGGTCACGCATGATGGCCTGAGACAGCCCTCGGTGCTCCGTGATTCCCTCAAGCGAGATATATGCGTTGTGGGGTAAGACTTTAGCGCCCACTTCGATGACGTCACCAATGGCTGTTGGTACAGGTGCGACTTGAAATTCATACCGAGCTTGGTCAACCAGTCCCGAGAGAAACCAAATGACTGCTGCGAAGAACAAAGTGATGGTCACAATGTGGCGAAAATGACGAACCTGCTTACGACGGTAGGTCTTGAGTTGTTCCTCTAGACCACCACCGGCAAAAAATCCGGCTTCCACAGCTGATGGGGGCGATGACTTGCCTGAAGACACGTGATCCTCCGTGACCTGTCCCTTGAGGCATTAACCCAGTGGAGACAGAAAAGCGCAGTACTGGCGTGGCCTGAATATTCAGGTCACACCAAAAAGCACGCTATAAATCACAAACGATTTTTTGGAAAGGTAAGAGAGACGAACTGGATTTAGGGGAGTTCAAAGATTCTCTTGAAGTCAGCTTCGATTTCAGTTTCGTCACAGCCTCTTGCCACTGCAAGTTCACGCACCAACAACGAACGTGCCGTGTCGAGTAGCTTCAACTCACAAAAAGAGAGGTCTTTGTCGGTCTTAAGAATGTAGAGGTCGCGTAGAACTTCAGCAACCTCGAAGACTGATCCAGTCTTAATCTTTTCCATGTACTCACGGTATCGACGGTTCCAAGTGGTTGTATCAACGCTCAAGTTCTTCATCTTAAGAATCTTGAAGACTTTTTCAACCTTGGCCTTAGAAATGACTTCACGAAGTCCGACCTGGCGTACGTTGTTGATTGGCACCATGATTTTCATGCCGTTTTCAAGAATTCGGAGAATGTAAAAAGTCTGCTCCATACCACCAATCGAACGATTTTCGATTGCTGTAACCTCGCCTACACCGTGAGCTGGATAAACTGCTTTGTCACCGACCTTGAAAGATTCACGCATGAAATCTACCTTTCGAATAAGAGCCTCGAACTCGGCAATTTTGTAATGTACAGCTTACCTGCACCTACACGCGCCGAACCGGAAAAGTGAACGCACTATATCACAAAAAACGCTAATGCACCAAGAACAATCGTAGACCGCCCGATCGAATCGCAACCACCCGCAATCGTTTTAGAATATTAAGAATACATCAATTTTGACGAACTTCAATTTATGTTCATTCATCAAGAAGTGAACTTAATTGATTGATGGAAAGTTCTAAACCCGCTCAAGGTCTGAGTCGGATAAAATCTTGGCGGCCTCTGAGAGCGACTCCAGCACTCTATCGCGAGATTCCTCAGCCTTTTCAGCACGTTGGGCACCCGCCAACGCATCCTTGCGAGCTTGTTCCAAGTGTAGATTCAACTCATCACGCTCTTTTTCCAAGTTACGGTGTAAAAGCTTAGATTCGGCTAGATCATGCTCGAGGGACTCTCTGTTTTGAGCCTCTTTATCGGCTAAGCCTTCCCGGGCCTCTCGTTCTTCGCGCGCGGCCGCAACCTGCTCTTCGAGTTGGTTTTGGGCCTCGCTGAGCGTTCGATTTTCATGTTCGAGGCGATTCACACGATTTCTTAGCTCAACGGTCTCCCTGTTGCGTGTGCTCTCATCAAGTAGCCGCTCACTGAATTCCATCTCCCGCTCTTCAAGATTGGCCTCAAGCTCCCGGATCCGCGCTCGCAGACCTTGAATCTCCTCAATATCCGCCGCTCGAGGCGCTTCAGCTTGCTCGTCCAGATCAACGTCATCAGCTTCGGGCTCAGGCTCGGGCTCGGGCTCGGGCTCAGGTTCAGGCTCAGGCTCAGGCTCAGACTCAGGCTCAGGCTCAGGCTCAGGCTCAGCTTCAGGCTCGGGCTCAGGCTCAGGCTCAGGCTCAGGCTCGGGCTCAGGCTCGGGCTCG
>JABJBS010000019.1 GCA_018668695.1 Deltaproteobacteria bacterium | reverse complement strand
CACGTGCTACAATGGCAGTGACAATGGGTCGCGAACCAGCAATGGGGAGCTAATCTCAAAAAACTGTCTCAGTTCGGATTGTTCTCTGCAACTCGAGAGCATGAAGTCGGAATCGCTAGTAATCGCGTATCAGCATGACGCGGTGAATACGTTCCCGGGCCTTGTACACACCGCCCGTCACACCATGGAAGCTGATTGCTCCAGAAGCCGGTGGGCTAACCCGCAAGGGAGGCAGCCGTCCAAGGAGTGGTTGGTGACTGGGGTGAAGTCGTAACAAGGTATCCGTACCGGAAGGTGTGGATGGATCACCTCCTTTCTAAGGAGTCACTAGAGTCTTCGGACTCGGACACCTAGGTCAGTCTCGCACGTGCATTTTTGTTTGTTATTCGGTTTTGAAAGACTCGGACGAGTCATAAAAGGCAGCTCTTACGAGCTGCCTTTTTTTTAGTTTCACTGCGTCTAAGAGCAACCGTCATGGCCTGATCTTCTCAGAGCTATCTTGTTTTCTAGAATCCCCAGACTTTTCACGTTTTGACCTATTTAAAGGGTCAGATGAATTTAGAGCTCAGATTGTGATCTTTTCTATGAATACAATTTTGTAACTGATTCCGCGATATTATATTTGTTCGATTTCCGAACATATTTGCTAATTCATGAATAACCGGTTTAATTTGTAAATTAGTAAATAAATGATTTGATAGATTTGTGCGTAAATTGTATCCTGAATTTAGTTGTTATTGTTGGGCTAGGAACCTACGGTTCTGTCAGTAATAAGCAGTTTTAGAGTAAATATTTTAGTTTGGGGGTTATTGTCATGGCAGCCGGTACAGTGAAGTGGTTCAATAATAAAAAGGGATTTGGGTTCATCTTGCCAGAGGGCGGCGGAGACGATGTCTTCGTTCATTTTTCGGTCATCGAGGGAGATGGGTTTAAGACGCTGGTTGAAGGCCAAGGCGTTGAATACGAATGTAACACGAGCGATAAAGGTGCGCGGGCGGCGATGGTAAGACCGCTGGGCTGAGCCTACTTATAATCGACAAATGGAATGGGGAGACTTGTGTTTAGCAAGTCTCCCTTTTTTTGTGCCCAGAAGAGAGTTATTGGTTCGAAAGGTAATCAAGGTCTCATTCAAATTTCGTGGCAAGGTGGTAACTGATGTCTCAAGAGTCAGCTGAAGCACAAGGTGTAGGTAGGGAGCAAAGCCCGGAGCTTCAGTATCGTAAGTTACTGGATGAGCGTAAGGCGGCGTTGTCGAAAATGGTCTCGCTGGATAACTTGAACTCCAATATCCGATTGGTGCTGTTTCTTATGGTTTTCGGCCTTGGGCTCGGCTTTGTTTACAGCGAGGTGGTACCCGGGCTCATGGTTGTTGTTGGCGCGCTCGTGTTTCTGTTCTTCGTCGTCAGTCACAACCGCGTGATTCGTGTGCGACGTTATTTGGAATCTTCCTGCGAGTATTTTCACCGTGCATTGGACCGCTTAGGCGGAGATTGGATTGGCCGAGGTGATACTGGAGCTGAATTTGGTGAAGGCAGTCATCTCTACGTTGCGGATTTGGATATCTGTGGCGAGGGCTCAGCGTTTGAACTGATTAGCCAGGCTCAAACGGAAATCGGGAGAAAGACCATTGCAGATTGGCTTTTGAACCCCGGTTCGCTGAGCGAAGCAAAGATTCGACAAGCACGTATTCGAGATTTGGAGAGAGAAGTTGAGCTTCGAGAATCTCTCGTTGCGTCTCACGGTGACCGCAGGGAAAAAATTCGTCCAGCAGGTTTAAAGCAATGGGTAGAACAAAGTGCCGAACTCGAGGCGGGTAGAGACTCAGCCGTCTTTGTCGGGCTTTTAGGCTTATCACTTGCCGGTGTCATAGCCTGGGCGGTGACCGATTGGGGTGTGGTGGTGTTTCTGGGAGCGCTGATCGCGCAAGGCATCACCCGAATGATCTATAAGAAACGTGTCATGCGGGTTTTATCGGCAGTTTCCGGTGCACACGTAGAGCTGGAGCAGATGGCTCGCATCTTAACTTTATTCGAAGAAGCCAAGTTTCCGGCAGATGGTGCGATGACGCGTTGGCGAGCGGGTCTCGATGTAGAAGGGGAGTCTATTTCAACACGAATCCGTGGGCTTAGTAAGCTGGTTCACCGAGCGGATGCGATGAAAAACCAACTTTTTATGTTGGTGGGCTTCTATTTTGGGTGGGACCATTTAGCCGCAGTACGGGTTGAGTCCTGGCGAATGAAAGAACAACCGCATCTGCCAAACTGGCTGGCTACCTTGGGAGAGTTTGAAGCTTTAATTTCGTTCTCTTGTTACGCCTTTGAGCATCCAGAGAATTATTATCCTGAATTTGAGACCCGTCCCGGTGTGCTTAAGATTGATGATATGCGGCACCCTCTTTTAGGGACAAAAGTGGCCGTAGGAAACGACATTGAGCTTGGAAGCCAAATGCCTCTTCTCTTGATCAGTGGTTCGAATATGTCGGGTAAAAGCACCCTTTTAAGAGGTGTAGGACTCAATGTGGTCCTGGCGATGTGCGGGGTACCCGTTTGCGCGAAAAAGATGAGGCTTTCAGCCTTTAAGGTGGGAGCCACGCTAAGCATTCACGATTCTTTGATGTCGGGTGAGTCCAGATTTTATGCCGAAATTTCCAGAATACAGGGCCTGGTAGAGGTGAGTCGCAGTGAACATACGCTTCTTTTTCTGATCGACGAGATTTTACACGGAACGAATTCTTTTGATCGACGCAAAGGTGCGCGAGCAATTCTTGAGTCGATGTTAAATGACGGATCGGTAGGTTTTGTGACAACGCACGACCTTGCATTGGCGCAAATGGCGGACGATTGGCCCGACCGAGCTACAAATATGCATTTATCCGATAGATTAGACGGGCAGGCACTTGTGTTCGACTACCGATTGAAACCGGGCGTCGTTCAGCAGAGTAACGCCATTGAACTGATGCGCTCCGTCGGACTTCCCGTTTGAATATGGCGCATTGCGTTAAGGGGCTTGCCCTAAACCTCTCTGCCGCGTAGGGTGCTAGACCCTAACTAACGGGAGGAAACGCTATGGTTGGACGGATTGAAACCGCGGCAGTACTTGGAGCAGGCGTTATGGGTAGCGCTATTGCTGCACATTTTGCCGGTGCGGGTATTAAAACTCACCTATTGGACATTGTTCCACCGAACTTAGACGATGCAAAAAAGGATGATCCTAAAGCACGCAATGGCTTCGCTTTAAATGGGATCAAAAATGCGCTCAAGGCTAAACCTGCTGCATTTTACGACCCGGATGCTGCTCGTTTAATTACGGCTGGTAACTTAGAGGACCATTTAGACCGATTGTCAGAATGCGACCTTGTGGTTGAAGCTGTTATCGAACGAATGGATATTAAGCAGTCGCTTTTTGCGAAAATTGCTCCAAAATTAAAAGACGATGCGCTTCTGGCTTCAAACACCAGTGGCCTGTGTATCGCCGATATGTGCGCGGAGTTAGATGAAGATCTGCAGAAGCGCTTTTTCGTAATGCACTTTTTCAACCCAGTTCGTTACATGCGACTTCTTGAGCTTGTACCTGGACCGAAAACAGAGCCAGCAGTAATGGCTCGTGCGGCATCCTTTGGTGAGCTTTTAGGCAAGGGAATTGTCTACGGTAAAGATACGCCAAACTTCGTTGCGAACCGAATTGGTGTTTACAGTATGATGCAATGTTTTGGTTCCATGAAGGAAGCCGGGCTGAGCATCGAAGAAGTTGATAAGATTGCCGGTAAACCGATGGGACGTCCGAAGAGTGCAGCCTTTCGAACCGCTGATGTGGTTGGAATTGATACGCTCGCTCACGTTGCGAAGACTTGTTACGACAATCTTGAGAGCGATCCAGAGCGCGATGTTTTCGTGGTTGCCGATTGGGTTCAAAAACTTGTTGAAAGCGGCCGGGTTGGTCAAAAATCCAAAGCAGGCTTTTACAAGAAAGAGGGTAAGGTCATTAAGGTCCTGGACCCTGATACCTTGGAATACCGAGATCCAAAGAAGGTTCGCTTCGACTCTTTAGGAGCCGTTAAGGGCATTGAAGATGCTGGTAAGCGTCTGAAGGCTTTGATTGCTGGAGACGACGTCGCAGCCAAGTTCGCTTGGAATGGTTTAGCACGTACGCTTTGCTACTCAGCACGCCTGGTTGGCGAAATCGCTGATGATGTGGTGAACGTTGACCGGGCTATGCGCTGGGGATTCAACTGGGACTTAGGACCATTTGAAGCCTGGGATGCCATTGGCGTCGCTGAGTCGGTTGCGCGAATGAAAGAAGACGGTATGGATGTCCCACAATGGGTCGTCGATATGGTTGAAGGCGGTCAGTCTAGCTTTTACGCTGGTACGATTGCAGCTCCTGAGTATTACGAGTCCAGCTCTAAGAAGCTGGCGAGTATCCAGGCAGATCCACATCATATCAATCTCGCTATTCTCAAGGAAGATAAGCGCAATGTTGTGAAAGAGACCATCGGTGCATCTCTGATTGATATCGGTGATGGTGTTTTGTGTGTGGAAGTTCACACGAAGATGAACACTGTCGATGCTGATGTTATTCAGATGATCAACGAAGGTGTGGATGAAGCTGAAAAGAACTTCGACGCATTGGTCATTGGTAATGACGGTCCTCACTTTGGTGCGGGCGCAAACCTACTGATGATTTTCATGGCCGCTCAACAAAAAGAGTGGGGCCAAATTGAAACCATGGTTCGAGGTTTTCAAGATGCGTGTCAGAAGATGCGTTATTCGCCTATCCCGGTCGTTTCAGCTCCGTTTCACCTTACTTTGGGTGGAGCAGCGGAAATCGCAATGGCGGCAGATGCTGCACAAGCATATGCCGAAACCTACATGGGATTGGTTGAAGTTGGCGTAGGTCTTGTACCTGCAGGTGGTGGCTGTCTGCGAACCGTTGAGCGTTTCACTGACGCTTTGGCGGGAATTGACGGCGTTGATCCATTGAAATTTGTCGGAACAGGAGCCCTGAATATCGCAATGGCGAAAACAGGCTCAGGGGCCGAAGATACCCGGCGACTGCGCTACCTCCTACCAACAGATGGCATTACCTTGAATCGGGACCATTTACTCTACAGCGCCAAGAAGCGTGCTTTGGGAATGGCCGGTGCTGGATATCGTCCACCGCGACCACGTCAGTTTAAAGCTGCGGGTTACGATGCTGCGATGACTATTGGGATGCAAACTTGGAGTATGGTTGAAGGAGGTTGGGCTTCCGAGCATGACCGTCTTATCGGAAACAAGGTCGCCCATATTCTGTGCGGTGGCGCGGTAAGTGCTGGAGCGATTCTAACGGAGCAGGATTATCTGAACTTAGAACTTGAAGCCTTTCTCTCCCTTGCGGGTACAGAGAAGAGTCAAGCGCGTATGCAGAGTATCTTGATGAACAACAAACCACTTCGCAACTAAGGAAGGACAATCTCATGGCTTTTCCATTGAACGTAACAGTAGCAAGCGCTGTCCGCACCGCGGTTGGGCGCGCCAATAAAGGTGCTCTAAAACATACCCGTCCAGACGACTTGGCTGCGGCAGCAATGCAAGCAGCAGTTGATAGAGTGGACGGACTGGATGCTGCCCGGATTGACGATGTCATTTTGGGATGCGCTATGCCGGAAGGTGAGCAAGGTTTAAACATCGCACGCAATGCGGTATTTCTAACCAGCTTGCCTGATACAGTACCCGGTGAAACCATCAACCGTTTTTGCGCAAGTGGCCTGCAAGCTATCGCGCACGCGGCACAGAACATTCAATCGGGTACGATGGATGTGGTTTTAGCCGGCGGCGTTGAGTGCACATCTGCTGTTCCTATGGGCGGTAATAAGCTTAGCTTGAATCCAAAGCTCGTCGACGAGTTTCCGGAAGCGTACATTGGTATGGGACATACCGCTGAGCGTGTTGCGGCAAAATTCGGTGTTTCTCGCGAAGACCAGGACGCATTTGCAGCTCTGTCTCACGAGAAGGCGCTGAAGGCGATTGCCGACGGAAAGTTCAACGATGAATTGATCTCGGTGAAAGCGCGAGTGTTTAACGGTAAAGAATTTACGGAAGTGGATTTTAACACCGACGAATGCCCACGTCCTGGTACAACCGTTGAAGGTTTGGCGAAGCTTCGCCCGGTCTTTAAGGCAACGGGCACAGTGACCGCAGGGAATGCATCACCGATGAATGATGGAGCAGCTGCGGCGGTTCTTACGTCTGAAGCGGTTGCCGAAGAACTTGGACTCAAGTCATTGGGTAAAATGCGAGGCTTTGCAGTTGCTGGATGTGCTCCGGACATTATGGGTATCGGACCGATCCCATCTATCCGAAAGCTTTTGGCACAAACAGGGTTGTCGATTGAAGACATCGACCTCTTTGAAATCAATGAGGCATTTGCGGCGCAGGCGGTTTACTGCCAGCGTGAGCTTGGAATTCCTCTTGAGAAACTCAATGTTAACGGCGGAGCCATTGCTTTGGGCCATCCACTCGGGTGTACGGGAGCAAAGCTTACGGCAACACTACTCCATGAAATGGGGCGGCGTGAAAGTAAGTATGGCATTGTTTCTATGTGCATTGGTGGCGGTATGGGGGCAGCAGGCCTCTTTGAGCGCTGCTAGCACCTTGACACATCGTCAATAATTGCGTTTAGCACAGCGGGCGTGCTCGGGATTTCCCTGAGCACGCCCGTTTTTTTTAGGTTGAGGTTGATCATGACCGTACGTGTAAGAATTGGGCCATCGCCCACCGGCGATCCCCATGTTGGTACTGCTTATATTTCGCTCTTTAATTATGTCTTTGCGAAGCAGCATGGCGGCAAATTTGTGCTGCGTATTGAAGATACCGACCGGACCCGGTCCAAGCCTGAGTGGGAGCAGATGATCATCGACTCCTTGAAGTGGCTTGGACTCGATTGGGATGAAGGTCCTGATTGCGGAGGCGACTTTGGTCCTTATCGCCAAAGTGAACGCGGCGAAATTTACAGCGTCCATACTCAGAAGCTTCTCGATAGCGGCGCAGCTTATCGCTGTTTTTGCACCAACGAAGAGCTCGTAGAGATTCGCGCGGCTCAGCGTGAGGCTGGTTCTCCGCGTGGCTACGACGGACGAGGTCGAGAGTTAAGCGAAGCCGAGGTTCAAGCCAATCTTGATGCCGGAACTCCATTCGTTGTTCGTCTTAAGGTGCCTCGGCCGGGTAAGACCATCGTGAAGGATAAGCTGCGCGGCGATATCGAATTTGATAACGAGCAAATCGATGACCAGATTTTGATGAAAGCCGACGGGATGCCGACCTATCACTTGGCCAACGTGGTGGATGACCATTTGATGAAGATCAGCCATGTGATGCGAGCTGAGGAATGGATTTCATCAACACCAAAGCACGTTTTGCTTTATCAGGCATTTGCCTGGGAAGCGCCCGAATTTATCCACATGCCGCTTTTGCGTAATAAGGATAAAAGTAAAATTTCCAAGCGTAAGAATCCGGTTAGCCTCAACTATTATAAAGAAGCTGGGTTTCTTCCAGCTGCAATGCTGAACTATCTTGGGATGATGGGCTGGACCATGCCTGACGGTGAAGAAAAATTCACAGTCGAGAAAATGGTTAAGGAGTTCGACTTCGGCCGTATTTCTTTGGGT
>JABJBS010000018.1 GCA_018668695.1 Deltaproteobacteria bacterium | reverse complement strand
TGAAGACCAAGCTCTTTGGCGCGCTCTGCGCTCATCACCACCACACCAGCTGCGCCATCGTTCAGTGGACAAGCATTGCCCGCAGTGACGCGGCCATCGGGACGAAAGACCGGCTTAAGTGTTGCAAGCTTTTCCACCACGGTGCCAGCTCGCGGGCAGTCGTCTTTTTTCACAAGCGTACCATCAGCCAAAGTAACCGGCGTAATCTCAGAATCGAACAGGCCCTTTTCCCAAGCAGCCACTGCTTTTTGCTGAGAACCCGCTGCGAAAATATCCATGTCTTCACGGGTGACGTTTTCTAAGAGCGCCACGTTCTCTGCGGTTTGGCCCATGGGAACGTAAAAGTCGGGTAAGCCTTCTGCGGGCGCCCAAGCATCGGCACCTTTTTCCGCAACCTCAGCACTTCGTGCCATCGCATCAGCGAAAATTGGGTTTTTTGTATCGGGCATTCCGTCTGCTTTACCGGTTTTAAAGCGGCTTACAGTTTCCACACCGCAGGCCATAAACACATCGCCCTCACCCGCCTTAATAGCGTGAGCAGCCATGCGCACCGCTTGCAACGAAGAAGCACAATAACGATTCACCGTGGTGCCTGGCACATCAGGCAAACCCGCCACCACGCTGGCTGCGCGAGCGAGGTTGTAGCCGGACTCACCGGCGGGCTGCGCACAACCCACAATCAAGTCTTCTATGGCCGATGCTTCAAGACCTGGAGTTTTCTCAAGCAAGCTCTTGATAATCAGCGCCGTAAGGTCATCAGGACGACACTCCACAAGGCTGCCTTTGAAAGCTTTACCAATGGGTGTTCGGGTGGCGGCTACAATCACAGCTTCTTTCATATCAGGCTCCTACTCGTGTTACGTCAAAGAGCTCAGAGGCACCTTCACGAAGTTTAAATTTCTGAACTTTACCAGTGGCGTTGAGCGGCAATGTATCCACAAAGGTCACGTAGCGCGGCACTTTATAATTGGCCATGTTCTCTCTACACCATGCATGCAAATCATCTTTGGAAATATCTTGGCCTTCTTTCAGCACACAAAAGGCCATCCCCACTTCGCCCATACGTTCATCGGGTACGCCCACCACAGCAACTTGCATCAACGCGCCATGCTTTAAGAGCAACCCCTCAATTTCAGCCGGGTAACAGTTGAAACCGCCCATAATGTACATATCTTTTTTACGGTCGGTGATGCGGATGTAGCCGCGCTCGTTCATCACGGCGATATCGCCAGTATGCAACCAGCCATCGCTGTCGATGGTTTCTTTGGTTTGGCCATCGTCATCAAAATAGCCCTGCATCACGTTGTAACCACGAACGACCAATTCGCCGGGCTCACCGCGAGGCACTTCTTTACCGTCTGCATCTACAATCACCACTTCCACATCGGGAATAGCCCGGCCAGAAGTTTGGGCAATGGTTTCAGGGTCGTCATCGTAGCGGCACATGGTGGCAATACCGCATGCTTCTGTGAGGCCGTAGCCTGTGATGATGGTGTCGAAGTTTAAGTCTTCACGCATGCTCAAAATGAGATCGACGGGAATGGATGCGGCGCCTGTTACACACAAACGCAACGTACTTAGGTCGTGCTTCTTTAAATCGGGATGGGCCAAAATGGTCTGAAACAAAGATGGCGGTCCAGGAAGCATGGTGATGCGCTCTTCACCAATGCGCTTCAGCACCTGGTTCGCATCAAACACAGGATGCGGCACAATGGTTACGCCTCGCATAATTGATGAAAGCCAGCCTGCTTTATAGCCAAAAGCGTGAAAGAACGGGTTCACGATGAGATAACGGTCTCCAGGCTGCAAACCAATCACATCGGTCCAGGCATAAAAGGCTTTTAAGTTCTGACCATGGCAGGTCATGACGCCTTTGGGGCTGCCGGTGGTACCGGATGTAAAGAGAATATCTGAGAGATCTGTGCTGCTCACAGATTGAGAGCGTTCAAGCCCCGCCTCTTCATCGACCATATCATGGAGCGCAACAAATTCATTCCAGGGTGTGGTGCCTTCGGGCGTATCGCCGCGGAGCATGATGATTCTCTCAAGGGTTGGTAAACCGCTTATGGGGTTGTCATCTTCGGTACCACAGACAGCGCCTCTGAGGAGGTCCACATAATCGTTGCCTAAGAAACCTTGAACCGTAAATAAAACCTTCGCTCCACTTTTGGAAAGCACATAAGAAGCCTCGGTTCCTTTAAAGCGTGTGTTGATAGGTACCAGCACACCGCCTGCGCCATGAATACCCAAAGCCGCAACCACCCACTCCCACACGTTAGGAGCCCAAATCGCAACACGGTCACCTTTTTCAATACCGCACGCCATCAGTGAACGCGTGGCCTCAAGCCCGGCTGCTTGAAGCTGCGTAAAGGTAAGCGTGGTGTCGCCATCTTCTATGGCGTTGTCGCTCCCAAAGCGCTGAGCCGACCGGGCCATAAGCTGGGGAATGGTTTCGAAATCAAAAGGCACATCTCTAGGCTGCGTCATTGTACGCTGCTCCTTCTTAAATACTGTAGCCACCATCGAGCATGAGTGTTTGGCCCGTGATGTAGTTTGCCTGAGTAGAAGCGAGAAAGACGACCGCATCGGCCACTTCTTTCGCGCTGCCAAATCGTTTGAGAGGTGTGTTCTTTAGAGCGGCATCCACCCACTTTTGGTCGAGTTCTTCGCCCTGCAGGTTTAAAAACATACCGGCATCAATCACGCCTAGAGCCACACAGTTGGCCCGAATACCAAAACGCCCTTCTTCACGCGCAATACCGCGCACCAAAGCTTCGATGCCGCCCTTGGGCGCCACCGATAAGATATCGCCCGGCGGAAACCTGTAGAGCCCGGCACTCGTGATGGCGACCAAGGAGCCTTTGGATGCCCGAAGGTGCTCAATAGAGGCCCGAGCCAAATGAAAGAAGCCGCCTAAGTCATCTTGAATGACTTTTTGAAAGGCTGCTGGATCTGTTTTCGAAATATAAGGCTGGTCGATGGCCGCTCCGGCTGCACACACCACGGTATGCACACCTCCATCCACAGACGCCAGCTTATCAAGCACTTCCATAACTGCATCATAAGAAGAAAGATCAAGCTGAACCACTTCAGCCTTTCTTCCCAAGGCACGAATCTGCTCCGCCACTTCCAAAGCCGGACCTTCATTGCTTCGCCAAGTCACGGCAACATCACTGCCAGCCTCAGCCAAAGCGAGTGCAATCGAGCGGCCCACACCGCCGCTTCCACCCACCACCAGGGCAATGCCTTCGGCAAATAATTCAGCTCTTTGTGTCTGTGTCATCCGGGCCCCAGGTGGAAAGTGTAACAAGTTCTACTTGAAAGCTTACACCCGTTGCAATCATCGCTTCGTAACGAGGTGTTACCATTTAAAATGAGGCTGAAAACGGGTCCATTACAACTCGTTTCATCCCGGTGAGCGCCCATGAAAACAGGCCCAACACATTGAAAACATTGCAAAAACAGAAACAATGAACACACACCTATGACGCACTTGGTCCAAGAGGAGGTCTTAACACCTTCTAAGGGGCCAAGCGCTGGTTGATAATCAATAGAACGCGTTCTATTCTGCCCACAAACCGGGCAAACACTGCTTTGCCGGCGTAGCAAAAAGGGAATTGGGGAACACATGGGCATCACCACCACCATTGAAAACGGCATCGCCGAAATCGTTATGGATAATCCCCCGGTCAACGCACTCACGGTGCAAGGCTGGTTCGATGTAGCCGATGCGTTGACCACGGCTGGACGAAACCCTGAAGTAAGAGTTGTAGTGCTTCGAGCCGAAGGCAAAGGCTTTAACGCCGGGGTTGATATTAAAGAGATGCAACAAACCGAAGGGTTTGACGCACTCATCGGTGCCAACAAGGGATGCTACGCAGCTTTTGCCGCGGTGTACGATTGTGAAGTGCCAGTGATTGCTGCCGTGAATGGATTCTGTGTTGGCGGC
>JABJBS010000017.1 GCA_018668695.1 Deltaproteobacteria bacterium | reverse complement strand
TCAAAAGCTTACTGCGCTTGAGTTTTCGCTCAAAGCCGAAGACATCAAAACCGGCATGGACCAGCGTGATGGTCATATGTACAAAAAGTATCTCGAAACAAAAGAGTTTCCGATGGTGACCTTCAAGGCCGCTGAAGTGGTTTTGCCGGCTCCAGGCAAGTCGAAGATTCTTGAAGGAACATTTGGTATCCACGGCAAGGAGAAGGTCTTAAAGGTTCTGCTGATTGCTTCTGAGGTCGGTGCAGATAAGATTGCGTTCAAGGCAACCTGGGCGCTGGACATCGGCGACTTTGGCATCAAGCAGCCCAAGTTCATGGTTGTGAAGATGGATAAAGAGATTCAAATGGAAGCTCAAATGGTTTTAACGAGGAAGCAATAATATGTGGCGATTGCATCTGACCAGATGTCTAGCTTTGATATTCTGTTCCGGGTTCATAGGTGTTCAAGACGCTGCGGCTTATCCGCAGTTTATCGCGAAGGGCTACACAAACTGCGCGAGTTGTCATTACGCTCCAGATGGAGGAGCGATGGCCAACGCATACGGTGTGGCCACTCAGCAAGCATTTTTACCGGATGCCATTGAGGTCGAGTTTCTTGAGGAGCTTCGAGAAACCATGGCGAAGAATCTCGTCACCGGTTACGACGATGATGACAACGCTGCCTTCCAGTGGGACGTTGGGCTTGATACCCGGCTACTGTTTCTTATGGCTTCCGCAGATGTTGGCTCAAACAGCGATTTTATCGTGATTCCCATGCTCATCGAACCGCAGCTCGTACTCGCTTACGGTCCGGTCACCGCTTATGGCTCAATCTCAAGTAGGAAAGCAGGCGCTACCCGCAGTGAGATGACCGCATTTTCACGGCACCACTGGCTGCAATACCGAGTTAGCGATGAGCTTTCGCTTCGCGCCGGGCGAATGACCCAGCCTTTTGGGATTCGTCACGCTGACCACACTGTATACACGCGCCGGGATTTAGATTTTGACAAATACGACCAAACCTATGGCGTGCAAGTCGACTGGAATACCGAGGATTGGTCGGTGGCGGCCATGGGCTTTGCTGGAAACTATCTCGTTGGTGATCCCAAAGTTCAGGAGCGAGGCTTATCGGCAACGGTAGCTTATCAATGGACCGGGCGCGCAGCGCTTGGCCTAAGCTTTCTGGGCGGCATGAGTGAACTCTCGCAAAGGTTAGCAGTAGGTGTGTTCACCCGAGCCAAGCTTTACGGGCACAGCTACGTGATGGCTGAGTTTGATACTCAGTTTCGCAAGTCTGTTGAAGGAGAAGCTTCACAGATGGATATGATGGGTATTTTACGCCTGGGTTGGTATCCCTGGGAGTGGCTCGATGTTTACTCCGAAACCGGCTTGAAGATGGTACCTGGCTCATCTGAGCTCACTCGCATCAGTACCATTATCGGTACCGCTTGGAAGATTCTTCCCTGGATGGAAGTGGGTCCTTACCTGCGTATCTTGCACAGCTCTGATGGCGGAACTCAGTTTCAGGTCATCGACCAGATTCATATCGTCTACTAAGTCTCATCTCACCCCTTACATGGCCTGACCGGCCGACGCTGGATCCGCAGCCGCGCTCTGTGGCAAGGTACACCTATAACTTCACTCTAGGAGAAACCCCTTGGGTACTGAACTCTCTATGGAAAATCGTGTGGTACTCATCACGGGCGGCGGCCGAGGCATTGGCCGCGGTATCACCGACCGCTTTGTGGAGAAGGGTGCTCAGGTCTTTATCTGTGGACGTAATGAGCCTGAAGACCTCAAGGAATCGGTAACATTCCTGCCCTGTGATGTGCGCGATGCTGATGCGGTAGCCTCAATGGTAGAAACCATCGCTAAAAAGGCGGGGCGTTTGGATGTTGTGGTGAACAATGCAGGTGGTGCGCCTTTTGCTGAGGCAGCGACGGCATCACCAAGATTTTCCGAAAAGATTATTCAGCTCAATTTGATTGCAGCCCTACATGTTTCCCAGTTTGCGAATAAGGTGATGCAGGGTCAAGACGATGGCGGCGTGATTATCAACGTGGCAAGTGTAAGTGGCACAAGGGCATCACCCGGCACAGCTGCTTATGGGGCAGCCAAAGCAGGGTTGTTAAACCTTACAGCGAGTCTTGCGGTCGAGTGGGCGCCGAAAGTTCGTGTGGTGGCCGTGACTGCTGGATTGATACGAACCGAGCAAGCCCATCTTCATTATGGCGATGAAGAAGGTATTGCACGGGTGGCGGCCACGGTACCTATGGGGCGTATGGGAACACCTGAAGATGTGGCCAACGCATGCTTATTTCTAGCTTCGCCCATGGCGAGCTACATCAGTGGAAGCAGTATCACTTTAGATGGAGCAGGCGAGAGGCCGGCGTTTTTGGATGCGGCGGCCGATGCATAGCCTCAACTGTCGTTGGCTTGAATTCGCATTTTTAATCGAAAGTGTGCACCTGATTCAGACTCTTCTAGAGTCAGGTTGCCGCCCCAGTCATGAACCATTTGATG
This sequence comes from Deltaproteobacteria bacterium, assembly GCA_018668695.1. Classification (NCBI taxonomy): domain Bacteria; kingdom Pseudomonadati; phylum Myxococcota; class Myxococcia; species Deltaproteobacteria bacterium. The sequence continues at coordinate 2,173 of JABJBS010000017.1, read as the reverse complement.
GCTGATGGCCAGTCCCAGACCTGTGCCGCTTTCTTTGGTCGTATAAAATGCGTCGAAAATATTTTCTCTAATATCCTTTGGAACACCGGGTCCAGAATCGATGATATCTAGCTGAACATGGTCATCATCCTGATGGACCTTAATTTGAATGCTTCCTCCATTCTCCATTGCATCACATGCATTAAGCATAAGGTTGAGAATTACTTGACTCAGCTCACTGCTGTTGGCTTTTACCCGTGGCGTTGGAGTTTCGGAGATTTGGATTTTGATGTTCTCTTGACCGAGACGGTGACCCATCAATTCGAGTGTCGCTTGAAGCGTTGCTTGGATTTCGCATGACCGTTGCTTAGGCATATCCCCTGCTTGCGCTAGTTGATTGAGGTTACGAACAATGACTTCAATGCGCTCGCTGCCACGGGTGATGAGGCCTGCACAGCTTTTGATTTTGTTCATAAGTTTTGGTAGCGCCCGAGGCTCAGTTGCAACTGACTCAGCGATGATATCTTCAAGCTCTTGAGCACCGCCAATGGTTAGGTTTAAGGGGTTGCCGATTTCATGGGCAAGGCCGGTTACAAGGTTACCAACGGTTGCTAAGCGTGCTTGTTGCAGCAGCTCTTGTTGTGTGGACTTGAGGGTTTGTACCGTCGAGCGGAGCTCTTTGGTTTGACTTTTTACTTCTTGCTCGAGTGCTTCTCGGGCACGTTCTTGAAATTCCAAATTCCGTTTTTGGAGTTCATTTGCTTCCTTACGCAGAAGAAGCATCCGGTATCCTACGCCAATGGAAAGCAGTACCAGTTCCAGGAGCACTCCAATTTCAACCAAGCCGCCAATCAAAACGGCTGCATTTAGGTTCAGATCAAGCTTGGGGTTCATGACGATGAGAGAGCTGGTCATGATGTAGGCAATCAAGTTTACCGAGAAAGCTAAAATAAAGTACCGAGCTCCTTGGTTGCCCTGGGCCCACATAAGCACACCAAGCACCAGTAAATAGATGCATGTGAATGGTGGAATAATCGTTGTGAGCAGGATGGCCAAGGCATGGGGAAGCAGTGGGAACAAAAAGGTCAAGAGCAGGTTGCCCCAAAATAGATACCACAAGTATCTGTGATGTTTTGGTGACTCATTTTTTGTATTCAAATAACTTTGAGTGAAAATTGTTAAGGAAGCGTGGGCCAGAGGGACTAAGATTTGTAGGCTGATAGAACGAATTTCAGGGTAGGCGGGCCAAAGATACTCGAATGCGTAACCACGGTAGGCAAACAAGAAGAGAGCATGCAGAGAAAGATAAATGCAGTACAGTAAGTATGTGATTTCGCGAGTAGATGCGTAAAGGAGCAGGTTGTAGACGAGCATGATAAGCATGGCGCCGTAAAAAATCCCGGCGAGTAGTTGCTCGTTTCGATCACGTTCCCGGTATTCAGCAGGGCTCCATAAGCTTTCCACGAGGAACATTGCTTCTTGTGCGTCACGCCTGACGTAGATGTTATAGGATGTCGTTGGCTTTAGCTGAAGCGGGACTACGAAAGAGTGGTCTTGGATAGGGCGCTTATCAAAGGGAAGTGTATCACCAAGTTCCCATTGCTTCACCAAGGTTCCGTCTTGGTTGAATTGAAAAATGGATAGATGGTCAAAGTATGAATATTCTATGTCCATATAAACTTGTTGTGATTCATTAGACTGGTGATGTAGTTTTAGTCGAGACCAGATTGCAGACTGAGTAAATGGAAATACAGGTATCGTCGACGGTGCTGGAACAAACTCGTGTTCTATTTTACGAATATCTTCAATGGTCAGATTTGCCGATTTATCCTCATAAATATCGAGAAATTTTCGAGCCAGCATAAGTTCAGACTTCGAATCACTGGTCCAAATGAGGGGAGAATAGGTTTCGAAACGCTCAGGTGGGATCTGGTCGCAACCGGTGAGAAGCTCTGCGAGTATAGCAATGATTAGAAGATTCTTTAAGAGAATGAACTCGCGCATCATGGCCGAAGTTTATCATGTTTGCTAAGAGATGAGAAGTTCGCCTAATTCGGTACCACAAACGTCATCCATACCTGAAGGGCAACGCTGCCGTCTTCTTTGGTGGAGACAATCTCTAAATCGACTTTCCGTTCATCATCTTCTTCATATTTTTTGATGATTTTCCCAGCACAGGTCAGCGTTTCGTCCG
>JABJBS010000016.1 GCA_018668695.1 Deltaproteobacteria bacterium | reverse complement strand
GTGATTATTTGATGGTCACTCATCTATAAATCTCTTTTGTAGGGGACCATACGAATCGATTCGCCGGTCTCTAAAAAATGGCCATTCTCGGCGCATTAACTCAGCCGCTGCTAAATCGCACTCTGCCACAAGGTTAGAAGCTTGGTCGTCCTCAGCTTGCACTAGGATTTCACCCATGGTGCCGGCTACAAAGGAGCGGCCCCAAAATGCCATGTCACCTTCGCTACCAGTTCGATTGACGGCAACGACGTAAGCTCCGTTGGCGATGGCATGGGCTCGCATCGAGATTTCCCAGCCTTGTGCATATTTTTCACGAAGTTCTGGTTCGTCGCGACTCCAGCCAATGGCGGTGGGGTAGAAAATAATATCGGCACCGGCTAGGGCGGCGAGTCGTGCACCTTCTGGAAACCATTGGTCCCAGCAAATCAAGACACTGATCTTCGCATACCGGGTTTCAAAGACCTTGAAGCCAAGGTCACCAGGGGCGAAGTAGAACTTCTCCATAAAGCCAGGGTCATCTGGGATATGCATTTTGCGGTAGATGCCTAGATGAGACCCATCAGCGTCCAGCACTGCAGCACTGTTATGATAAAGACCAGAGGCCCGTCGTTCGAAGAACGGGACAATAATTACGGCTTCTAATTCTTTGGCTAAATCCTGAAACCGCTGAATGATCTCACCATCGCCTGCGTGAGCGAGTTCAAAGTGGTCGTAATTTTCCTCGTGACAAAAGTAGAGCGTACCGACGAGTTCCTGGAGGCAAATAATCTGTGCACCTTTTTGGGCGCAATCTCGGATGCCGGCCTCTGCCTTCGTGAAGTTTGCTGCGGTGTCGGGTCCACAGGTCATTTGTACCATGCCGACTCTAACGGGTTGGGCTGCCATAACTGCCTCCACAAGAATTTATCCTGATTTTATGATTATTGAGGTGATCGTATCAGAGACTTCTTCGGCATCTCTAGGTTTACCGATTATTCTCGAGTTTCTATTTCAAGCGAACTGCTTTTAGGCGGGCAATTCGGGTTTCTCAACTGTATGTTATTTCTTACATTTTATAGAAATATGAAAAAAAAGAACGCAAGATTAACCTTTGCTGTGTACGGATGAGGGATACAAGATTGTGTGTCGAAGATCAGCAGAAACGTTCGGAAAAGTTGTCAATACCGTCTTTATCGGGTTGGCAAAGGCGGTGTAGCCGTTTAGACTACATTTACCTGCTGCATCAGACACGGATCCATAGTATAGTGGGTTGCAAGTATGGACGCTTTGACCGGGCGGCACATACGAAGTGACTGGGGACGTAAGTAACGGGAAACGAGGGATTATCCATGAATCGAATCTGCCGAAAGTCAGAAGCGGGATTTACGCTTATTGAGCTGACAACTGTTGTTGCCATCCTAGGGATCTTGGTAGCATTGGTAACACCAATGTTTCAGAATTACCTAATCAAGACCAAGGTGACTGAACTAGATTCTGTTGCCTACGGCGCAAAGACAACGATTGAAGATTACGCACGGTTTAAGGAAAAACTTCCCGACAGCGAAAATGACGTCGACTTAAACCCGTTGACTGAGCCTAAGTATCTCAAGGCTATGTCGTGGAATGACGGAACGCTTACCATCGAAGCCAACTCTGATCGTCTTGGATTACCCGACGACCAAGAACTGTCGCTTGTTTACGAAGCAATGGTTGATGACGGAAATATCCAGTGGGTTTGTACGGCTTATGGTGCAACACGATTCGCGCCTCGAGAGTGCGGAGACGGCGTATAATTTAAGAGTAGGTTCTTCTTGATGACGCGGCCCGGCCGGGTGGCGTCCCTTATACTTCCAGTTCAATCAGCTTTAATACTCAACGGCAGTCGTACTCTCGGTAAGTATGGCCTTGAGCTTCTCTACCCGTTCCATTATCTCATCTTCATTTAGGTCAAACTTAACACCGACGAGTTTCGTATCTGGATCTCGCCAGAGTATTTCCCCGTCAATGGTTACCGTAAGAAAGAAGTCTGGGACTTCGATGGATATTTTTATTTTGTCCCCGACGTCAGCTTGCCATGTTGGGATTCCCTTTACGCACATTCCGCCGATGGATAAATCCCTAGCCCGGGCGCTCGTTTGACCGCCGCTGGCTAAATGAATCTTGATTTCGTAGTTCACGTCGTAACGTGGATAGTGACGTCTTTCACTTTCATCGCTCATGCTCTACCGCCATTGCTGTATCTGTACTTAAGAGTAGACCGCATATCGAGGTATTGGGCAATACAGGAATGTAGGCAGGGAGGGGCTTGGCGTGTGAAAAGCCTAAAAGGGAATCAATCGACGAATTCGCTGAGTCGCTTCGTACGGGCAGGATGTCGCAGCTTCTTAAGAGCATTTGCCTCGATCTGACGAGCGCGTTCGCGTGTAATTTGAAAGTCACGACCAAGGTCCGCGAGTGTATGAGCTGTGTTCCCAGCCATGCCGTATCGAAGCTCGACCACACGTCTTTCCCGCGGATTGAGAACCTCTAAGGCTTTGTCCATTTCTTGGGTGAGCTCAAAATTGATCACAGAAACGGTTGGGTTAACCGCCTTACCGTCTGCAACAACGTCACGAAGAACACCCTCGGACTCAGCGCCGATGCTCATATCCAATGAGATGGGTTCTGAAACCAGCTGGCTAATAGCGCGGATTTGCTCAAGAGGAACTTCCATCTTGTCGGCAATATCTTGAAGGGTGGGTTGTTCACCCATTTGCTTAGCTAGGTAACGCTTGAGCCGGGTAAACTTTTTTATGGTCTCAGCCATGTGAACAGGCACCCGAATGGTTCGAGCTTTATCTTCAATGGCCCGGGCGATGGCTTGTCTGATCCACCAAACGGAGTATGTTGAGAACTTGTGTCCGAGCCGATAATCAAATTTCTCAACCGCCCGCATCAAACCAATATTGCCTTCTTGGATGAGATCAAGAAAGGTCATGCCTTGGTTCATGTATTGCTTTGCGACAGATACAACCAAGCGTAAATTCCCCTCGATTAACTTCTTCCGCGCTTTATCGACGCGGTAAAGATTTTGCTCAAGGCTATCAACAAGACTTAACAATTCGTCTACCGACAGCCCGGTCTCACGTTCATAGCGAGTCATCAATTTTATGTAGCTTGACGCCATGGCGTGAGCTTCTGGCCATTCTTTAGATACCTTGTTCCATTCGGGAAGACCTTTTTGAATTTGGCTCAAGCTGTAAGGTGTGGCCTGTACTGCTTCCTGGGCTTCACGTGCTCTTTTACGAATTCGCTTCACCTTCAGACGAATCGCCTCAATGATGGTTTCTCGCATTTTCGGATGCAGACTGGTGTGCTCTAAAAATTGACCAATGTCGGTCAGTGATTTCTTGCGGGTAGCGAGCGCACTGGACTTTGATTCTTGCTTCGGGCGAAAGCTCGCCTCGAAATCGCTCCATGCCTTTTGCAGGGGTGCAAGATAGATGTCGAGTTGTTGCCGAACCTTATGGACAGGTTCAGCATCCGGAAGAGGTTTAGGAGCCGGGGGTAAATCTTTGAGGTCGATTAAACGGTCCCCGCGAAGCGCACCGCAGTTGACCAAACGATGCCCTCGTAAGAGCTCCTTGGCGCACATTGGAATCTGGCGGAGAATATGGTCCACCTCGAGGTTGCCTTCCTCAATTTGTCTTGCGAGATAAACCTCGTCTTCACGCTTGAGAAGACCTTTGCTTCCCATGGCACGCATATAAATACGCATGGGCTCCATGCTTGATTCTGAGCCTGAGCCCAGGACCTTGGACTCAAGAGCTTGAGAGCGCACGGCCAATGGTCGACCGGCCTTGTCTTCGATGGGAATAGCATTCTCTGCGAGAATCTCGCTGAGCCGCTTCCATTTGTCCTTGGTGGGCTTTTTACCCAGGGCTTCCCGTATATCTTCGACAGTAAGGATGCCATCAGCTTTACCGCGTCGGAGGAGTTCAGTTAGAGCCGGCGTGAGACGCCGTCTACGAACTGTTCCAGTCGATGAAGTCGCCAAGTCAGCCTTGACGCTTCTTAGGGTGGTACTCACTCTGAAATCGGCTAATAACGAATCTGCCGAAACAAGAGGTATCTCTGTTGCGCTAAAGTTTTGGGCCATTAAGAGTGTAGACGCCATGTAAGGCTCCCGTTGTGAGATGTTTTCACAAAAAATCGAACGCTGCTTATTGGCTATGGACACGAACAAGTCGGTCATCTCTTTATTTGCAAGGGTAGTGCCACGACCGACAGGGCTTGTCGTTATGGCCTCAAAATTGACGGGTGAGTTTCCCGTCTAGGGCTAAACACACGGTATAGTTAGGATATTTTACTGATAAAAAGTAAGGCTTTTCGGAAGCTGTGTCGGGGACATCGGAGAGGAATGTAAGCAGGGGGACAATCCTTGTGGGTTTTCATGCAAGAATTGTTGTTTATGGGCAGTTTGAGGGCCCGATCTTTTTTTGGGAAGTGCAGAGTATGCAGCTACTCGGGCTCGTAGAGAAGATAAATATGAGGCGGCTTTCGGTCTCAATACCAAACGTAGAGCTTTAAGCTTACAATAGTGTAGGGAAGAAGGTCGTTTGGGTTGGTGTTGTCGTATTCGAGGCCGTTGGCCAAGAGAATGTCAAAATCCAGAGTATTCTCGCCAGCTTTTACGTCTCGAGTGATGTCGACTCGGTTACCAACGCTGATAGCACCCGGGCACCAGCCGTTTCTGGGATATTCCCAGGTGCCGTATTGAGGGCTTACCGGATTTTGGTCACAGTCTGCACGCCATGGATTGATGGGGTAGTTTACGTCGTTGATGAGCACATCGTGCTGCATCTGGCAAAACTCAGCGCAGTTGTTGGTATTATTGAACGAATGGCCCGTTGTGATGAGATGAGCCTCAACTTTACGAATCTGCTGGTCCGGTAGACTAAATGTAAATGGCTCGACCTGGCTATCGACATTACTTTCGGTTTCTATTTCTCCTACCGTAATACTGCGGCGGCTCCAGACATTGATGATTTCTTTGGGCCGTGCATCTGTGCCCGGGTAGAACACAAAGCTTACGCTGGTTCGCCAACCTTCACCTTGATTGTGTCCTTCGCCGACCCATGTGTCGATCCATGAGGTGATGGCTTTATTACCCTGAAGAAGCGGAGCCATGGGCGTCACGTCGATGTATTGGCACATGGCGATTTTGTAAGGCGTAATAAATCGAGCCAGTTCTACATGCTCTTGGTTCTCAGGCTCTGCTTCCGGATTCGTCACCATCTGGATGCTTGCTGACCGGTCCCAGTGATCGCAAAGACCGTTTTCTGGGCATTCAAGGCGAACAATCATGCCAATTTGAGCCCAAGAACCGGTTTCGGGAAAGCTCACATCGGCGCTGACGTCCCGTGTATTCTCGGTTCCAAACCGCTGATAGACCTGCTCGAGCGCTGGAACGACGGTTGCTTCAGCTGGGAAGGTACTGGTGTCTGGGCATTCAAACCATGGAGCGGCCGCATCAAAGTCATAGAGTTCAGCCGTGACGATGGGCTCGCTGGGGCCGCTAGGCTCCGCATCACTGCAGGCTTGGGTCATGACCAAGGTGAGACCTATTACTAGGAGGGTGCGATTCATTTTTAATCTCCAGCTTACTGTTTCTCATTCATTATCCCAGGCTCGCTCTCTCGACAATCTGTCTCTCGGAGGCGAGCCATCGATGGTTAGCCTATTCTGTGCGCCGAAATAGTGGCGCAAGTGTTTAAGGGTGACGCGCCGAATTCTGCCAAACCAGGTATCGCTGACGGGTCACCGAGTTACTTTATGAACGATAATTAGAACAATGCTCAATAATTACGACTATGTTGTCGCGAGCCGTTTTTTTGGCATGTGTTGTGCTTGGTCATTGAGGAATTACAGTGAATGCAAATGAGGACGTACTATGAATTTGAGAATCAATCACAACGGACGCCAAAGACTGAGTGTTTTGGTAGGTGTGGCAACTTTAATGATGGCAACGGGCTGTGGCGAAATGAATGCCCCCGAAGCATCGGTTGATATCGACTATAACCATACGCAGACCGAAGAAGAGTTGTTTAGCTCGTGGTGGGAATCTGTAGCCTCTTGGCTTGGCTGGGGAACCTACGGGACGTCTACAGACCGCGGAGAAGAGACTGTAGAAGTTGATAAAGAACTTCGTTACAGCGATTTTACCCACGTCGGGAAAAAAGTTTTAGACGTTCTAGAAGACGATTTTGCAACAGAGAAATACCGCACATGGAATTTCAGTGGTGATGCGCAAGTAGAAGGTGATTGGATTCTCCAAACTCCAGATGTTTGGAATAAACCAGCTCGAGACTTGCCGGTCTCCACGAAGTGCAGCGCTGATCAGTATGGTTGTAACGAAGACTTCGGAATGCTCTCTTGCTATTCTGATTCAGATTGCGACAACGGCGGTGTTTGCCGGCTGGTCCAGGCTACGGTCACTCACCCTTACGGCGCAGCTGCAAAACTTTGTGTTGGTCACTCTGATGGCTTTGTAGATGAACTTTACAACACGATGATTGAAGCCGATGAGTTCTTGGATATTTCGACGCTAACAGCACCAGATGGTCGATTTCTAGCGGCCATGAGAAACGCGATGACTTACCTTGGAAATACGGGCAAGAGCGTTCAGGTACGTATTGTTTACGGTGGTATCCCCGGAATGGGACCTTCGAGCTTGGTTGAGGAGCTGACGAGAGACTTAAATGGTCAATCGAATCTGACAATCAACGCAGGTACATACAATATGGGACTCGACTCGTGGAATCACTCAAAGATTATCGCAGTAGATGGTAAGAAGCTTGTAACCGGTGGACACAATATGTGGACTGACCACTATCTAACCGCGGCTCCGATTCACGACCTTTCTATGAGACTTACGGGAACAGTTGCAGATGATGCACACTATTTCTTAAATGAACTCTGGGACACGACGTGTGAGAACTACTACTTTACAGGTATGACCCGGCGCGCGGTTTATCCTTCTTGGCGCAGCACATGCCCAGCTCGATGGGATGGTGCTTTGGCCGACTCTTCAAAAGATGGTGCACGGATGATTTCGGTTGCACGCTTGGGAGCCCTGGGACTCGACCCTGCCGACAAGGCAATGTTGGCCATGATTCGCTCTGCGCAAACCTCGCTTAAGCTTTCTCTTCAAGACATTGGACCTGTGCAAATTGGTGGTGGCTTGACTCTTTCGGGATGGCCGCAAGAAGTTCTTGAGGAACTCGCAAGAGCGGTTGTACGCGGAGTCGATATCTACATGGTTCTAAGTTCGCCGAGTTCTATCCCAGGAGGTCTCAATGGAGCATCTGCTAATTATGGCAATGGCTGGACTCCAACCGAGGTTACTGAGAAAGCGATGGAATGGTTAGAGACTCGACCCGACCTCATTCCCGCAGGAAAAAATGTTCGTGATTTATTCTGTGAGCATGTTCACTCGTCTTACCTACGCTTCTCCGATGATGCAGCATGGGATGGCGGTGAGAATATTGGAAACCATTCAAAGTTCTTCATCGTCGACGACATCGCTTTTTACCTGGGGTCACAGAATCTTTATCCGTCGAACTTGGCTGAGCATGGTTTGATAGTGGATGACGTGAATATTACCAGCCAGATTATAACGCAGTATTGGTCACCTATGTGGGACCATGCTGGGCCGACTTCTGAGTCGGGCTTTGAGGCTGGGCGCTGCCAGCTCTAAATTTAAATGATGAGAGCAGGGCGCCATGAGCGCCCTGTTTTTTTCTTCGCTCCGGCCCTGTAGTGCAATGTAAGTGTGTGGGCGATAATTCAAGATATATGCATACCAATAAGTCGCTTTTTGCGACTTTTTTCGATCAGAATAGACAAATTAACAACTTGAGCGGAAAAGTTTTCCTAAAGTTTTCGTCGACGGGTCATATGTCTGCGACTATCGTTTAATGTAGAACACACACCCACGGGAGCCCATATGCGTTTTGGATATTCTCTTCTCTCCATTTGTTTTGCTTCATGGCTTTTACTTGGATGTACAACCCACCAGGTTCATTCTTCAGCTCGTGTGCAGGTCACGGCGGACAACTTTGCTCCAAGCGAGACGCAGACTATAGATACGCTCTTAAGGGTTTCAGCAACGAGCCGGCTGGTAACCGGCATCGACCACTGGATGATCGGGCGAATTCAAAAGCAGTTTGATTCTGTCTCGGAGACAACATTGATGCCAATCTTCGAATCGGCGATGGAGAATTTCGCTGAAGATAATATTATGAGCGGCGTGAAGGTCAGCGTTTCTCAGCATTACCATAGCCAGTATATGGCTCAGCTTCTAAACTGGTACGATTCAGGTATTGGTAAGGCATACAGCTCACGCTCCACCCAAGTGGATACAAACTCTGCCGAGTTCAAAGCTTGGTTTCAGGTTGCGGATTTTGAGACTCCTCAGGCAAGCTTGGTGCGCGAGATCTTGGACGTATCGCAAACTCTAGAAATGATTGAGACTCGGATGCTCGTTCCTCATCAGGGCATGTCGATGGGCTGGCAGCAGGCCAGTCGCCGCGCGGGCATTCAGGCAACAGGCTATCCCGAATCTTCCATCAATACCCAGATCGTGAAGGCCCAAAATGTTGCGGTCATGTGTGCCATGTATAAATACCGCGATTTAAGCGCAGAGCAGCTGCGTGAAATCATCGTATTTGAGAAGAGTTCCGCAGCACGTTGGTATTATGGCGTCATTCACAATGGAATGCAGAATGCTTTATACCAAGCGAGTCGTCGCATGAGTGAAGGTATGACTCGAAGTGTGATGCTTCGCGTAGAACGAGAAATGCCGAAAACCTAGACCCCGGTCTTAGCTGTAGCCCCTTTATTGGGGCTCTTTATCCCCAGCGTATCCCCTCATGTAGGCAAACCGCCACCACCCTCCTATAGGCCCGTATGCACACCTTTGACAGGGTGTCGGAATTTCTGACGGCTTCCCGTCAAGCCTGGCTTGAAACCTCTATGT
>JABJBS010000015.1 GCA_018668695.1 Deltaproteobacteria bacterium | reverse complement strand
TCGTTGTTGGTGCCGCTACCAAAGTCCCAACGGTCTTTAGTCATGCATCGAACCCAAGCTGAAGAATAAGCGACCAAGTTGCGCACATCACCGCGGATGTAGCTTCGGTATTGGCTTGAACCTTCACCATTGATTTCGTAATCCCAATAGTCGTTACCAATGCGTGGGCTAAAAGCGATTAAGTCATCGCAATCGCTGCCACTGCACTGCCAGCTTGGAATACAGCTGTAATCGTCGAGTTCACAGTTGCCACCAATCAAAACATCGCAGTTGAGGTTTGGTTCAGGAGGCATAATACCGAGGTCTTGAATACAGTAGCCACTTGAATCATCACATACAGTACCGTCTGGGCATGAGCCCGCAGTACAAGGTGCTGGTCGGCAGCTGTTATCAATACAAACGTCGCCGCCGCTGCAATCAGAATCGGTTTCGCACTCTGCAACACAGCCCGTGCCTTCTTCGTTTACGAAGTAGCCAGGATCGCAATAGCAGTAACCTGCTTGCTCACCTGAATTTACAGCTGGGTCACCCGTATGAGCATTATCAGGACAGTCATTCGTTGTACTGCCGTTGTCTCCACCGTTCGTACCGCCGTTGTCACCGCCGGTGCTTCCACCGTTGTCACCGCCAGTATTGCCTGCACCTGCGCCAATAACTGCCGAGAAAGACGTTCCGTCCATGCACCATGTTTCGCCGTTGGCAACTGGCGTAGATGTAAACGTATCAGAATCAATCGTGACTTCTTTGAAGATGACGTTGCTCATGCTTCCGGAGAATGTACCGCCATCTTGACCAAACTGGTCGATGGTTACGCTGCCCTCATCTGCATAGAAATACTTCGTACAGCCTGTGCCCTGTGCATCAGCGCAATCTGCCAACACCAGCAAGCAGAGTCCGCAATCAGCATAGTTCATGCCTGTTAAATCGAAAGTGCCTGGAGCGCTTGGGCCGCCAAAGCCTTCGATGAAAGAATCGATGGTCATAATTTGAACAGGCGCCGAGGTACCGCTGACTGCTTGGTACGAAAAGTTGCCGGTTGTAGCATACTGAGCCAATTGGCTTGTTGCCGTGAATCCAGCCCGCGAGCAATCTGTGTTCGTGTCAGTGTTACCTGGGTCGTTACCGCCGGTATCCGTGTTACCGTTGCCGGAACCACCATTGTTGCCGTTGTCAGTTCCGCCGTTGTTGCCGCTGTCGGTTCCACCGTTGTTACCATTGGTTCCGCCGTTGTCGCCGCCGGTGGTGTCTCCAGGGTTGGTGCCAGTGTCACCGGGTGTTCCTGTGCCGGTTCCAGAGCCGAACTCAACACATGTAAGGTTGGCATTGTCCGTGGGATCTTCCCAGGTGTAGCCTTCGTTACAGGTAGGTACGCCACTCTCATCGAGATAACAGTTGTTTGCTTTGGTACAGTCGTCGCTCCAGTTACCAACACTACAACCCGAAGCAGCGAGTGCCCCCATTGTGGCAACCATCATTAATTTTTTCATGTTCATGAAACATGCTCCCTAATTTATTCATGTGTCTGCGCTGACAGGAATTTGGGCGTCCCTACCTTGCGCGAATCACCTGGTCCAGTTATATTTTTGAGTGGATTAGAGTCCCTTATTTCCCCAGAACTGCCACCTTCAAAGGCGCGAGATATGGCAAAAAACCAACACAATCAATCAATTGTTGGAGTTTTGAAGAGTATTCATACGCGTATTCAAGAAGGGCACGGGGGAGAGGCGCGAAGCGACTTTTTACGATTTCTACGGGACCAATTTGATCTTAATACCCACAGAATCCACCTAGCGGAGGTTGCCTCACTTTGCCGCCGCCTTGGGGAGTATGAAAGAGCCATTCGGCTGGTCCGGCCGCTCATCGATTCTGAGCAGTCCCAACGAACCACCGCCACCCCTGACGAGCAAGCTCAGTATGCGGCCTGCTTGATGAGCATGGGCGCTGTAGCAGACGGTTTTAAGATACTTGAAAGGATTGATGCCCCTGCGCCCCCAGAAGCTTACTTATTCACGGCGTTTGGACACATGCTTCGTAACCACTACGACTTGGCGACAGAGCCCTTGCGTAAGTTCATCGAGCACCCTGCCCCAAGCCAATACCAAAAGCTGGTCGCTCAAACGAACCTCATTCAAGTGCTTGTCTATCAGGGAGATACCGAGGAAACAGACAAATTATTACCTGAGCTGCTTCGCACGACGGAGCAAGGAAACTTTAAGTTGCTCCATGGTAACCTCCTGGAATCGTCGGTACATCAGGAGTTTTGGCGGGGCAATATTGCCCAGGCTGAGCGCCGCCTCGCCCAAGCTCAAAAGCTTCACCAACAATCTGGGGAACTGCGCCGGTTCTATATCAAGCAATGGCGCGCCATCCTCGACCTAAAACAAGGCGGCGCCACGCCAGCCAACCAAAAGCGACTCAAGCGGGTTCAGCAAGAAGCTCGAGAGCTCGCGGTTTTCGGGATTATTCGAGAATGTGACATCGCCCTTGCGCACGTGACCCAGGATGAGAGATTGTGGCAACACTTACTTTTTGGTGTACCACCCGGGAGTCAACTCGAACGGATCCAGCGCCTGAGCGGGATTGAGCTCTCCGTTCACTCAAAATATACGTGGGTGCCTCAGCAGACCCCACTGCACGAAGCTCAAATCATCATCGAGCTTTCCACCGGTAAGACTTTGCCCCATGGACCCAGCCTTAAAGTCGGTCAGGTCTTACACCGCTTACTCAATATTTTTACCAACGACTTTTATCGCCCTTTAAGGGTTGGAGAAATTCACGAGGCCCTTTTCCCTGACAAGTTTTACCACCCCCGAGCTTCACCATTGGCAGTGCGCCAAGCCCTCTTCAGGCTACGACGCTGGTTCGACGACCATGAACTGCCTTTCGAAATTCAAGAGTCGCAAGGTACCTACCGCCTCGTTGGACACTCAAACGGTGGCCTTTTACTCCATGCGGCATCTCGATTGACACTTTCGCCCGAACGCTTTGCAGCCCTATGCCTGGTTAAAAAACTCCAGGAATCCGGCGAACTCTCTCCCAGAAAAGACATACAAACCCAGGAAGCGGCTAAAGCCCTGGGTGTTTCTCTGGCAACCGCCAGACGGCAGCTGAAAACAGCAACAGAAGCCGGATACCTACATCGCCAAGGCGCCGGACGTTCAACGAGGTATTGCCTACCTAAGTGAAAAAGCATCTTCGCTCGCTGCAACCCCAGGTGTTGGGTATACTCTGGCATGACCAGAATTCTAGTAGCCGACCACGACGAAGACATCCGCAAAGAAATCAAACATCATCTCACCTTATCGGGTTACCGCGTGCTTGAAGCCTCTGCGGGGCAAGAAGCCCTCGAGATGCTGCAGAAGCACCAAGTTGCTTTATTGCTGCTGGAGTCCTCCTTGCCCGATATGGAAGGCCTCGAGATGCTGCGCAAAATGCACGTTCGAGGCGACGAAGTCGGCTCTATTATGATTACGGACACGCTCGACTCCAAGCTTGTGGCGGAGTGTATGCAGCACGGCCTATCCGATTTTATAATCAAGCCGCTTAAGAGCGACGAACTCATCAAAAAAGTTGAAAAGGTCGCTGGGCCGGTAGAAGGCAATGAAGCCGATGCTGGATACGACATTCTCTTGGTTGACGACGGTGCGCGCGTTCCGGATGCATTTCGCGGTGAGCTACCAGATGTGTTCTCAGTGTTTGCAGCTACCAACCGCGAGGAAGCTATGGCCCTTTGCGGTGAACACGAGTTTAAGCTGGTTATTGTTGACGCAGTCATTCCCGACGAAAATTCGGATGACCTTGCCAACGCTCTTCGCGAAAAAGTACCTGACGCCAGAGTCGCAGCGCTCTACCCACGTAAAGTAAAATACCCAGGCATTCGGGCCAGTGAAAAAGGCTACGATGGCTTTCTGGTAAAGCCATTTGTAAATTCACAAATTACTGCAGTGCTTAATCCAGATGGAGTGAGCACCGCCGACCAGCCCGTACTGGTTCGCAGTGACACTCTCTTGCAAGTGCGCCAGCCAAGTGAAGCTGACCCCGCAGAAGTCTTTACAGAGGCTTCAAAAGGCATCTTGAGCGCGATAGAAGAGTTGGCTGCAGATTGCTGTGATGAGGTGATTCTCGATTTAAGACAAATGCCTCAAACCGACGGCTTCTCAGGTTTTATTGAAGAGGCGATGCAACACTGCATGAATGTTTGTATCGACCCTAAGATCATTGGCCCTTCAGAGATGGGCGAGATGCTTCCAGATGGTACACCACTCTTTAGCTGCGTGACCGATATCCTAGATGGTTAGCCGTTGACGAAGGTTCCATTCACGCGGTCTTTCACCACGCCTGGAAACCGTAGAACTTTGTTGTGCATCGCTGCATACACACCCGGTTGTACGAGCTGTATAGCAGTCAAAGCCTCAGTCATATTCTGAATCGCATCAGTATGGCGCATCTCATAAGGCCGCATTGCGCCCGTTAAAATCACCGGAACCTCCGGTGTTCCCAGAAGCTTACAGATACATTCACCGGTCTCGGCCAGCCGGTCGGTACCGTGAACAATCAGAACACCATCATACGCTTTAACCATCGTCTTAACGGTTTCGGCAATAAGGTCATGGTCAGCTTGTTGCATTTCCAGGCTGTCCTTGTTCATCAAAGGGATTCGAATCAATTCGACCCCGTGCAAGATAAGCCCGGCCAGTAAGACATCAAGAACATTGACCTCGTTGCGCAAAATTCCATCGAGTTCACAGTATGTTTTCTCAATGGTTCCACCCGTTGAAATCAGGGCAATTCGCTTCTTAGTCATGTAGACCTCCGTTTTCGACAACAGTGCCGTCTAGCAAACTTGAACCCGGATAAGCAATTGAATGCCGCCCAATTATAACGGTAATCCAAACCCCAGGCACTGATTACTGAGGGACGAAAGATTGCTATCTTAATGACTTAACTATGCTTTTTAGCTCTGTAGATGAGCTATCGCCACGCAGCTCACCGTGGTGCTTCTAAACTACTGGTCATGACAAGGATTTGAATCTCCCTCGACTGAATGTCTAGAGGGTTGTGCTGTGGCGCGCCCGGAAGGATTC
>JABJBS010000014.1 GCA_018668695.1 Deltaproteobacteria bacterium | reverse complement strand
TCCGTCAAACTGGGCGGCTAAATCACACCCGCGCAGAAATGACGAGTCCATCCCTGGGCGGGGCTATGCGACCTACGTACTGAAGGTTCTCCTTCCCCCGGGAAGCACGGGTTCCGCTTTGATGCTAACGTCTGAACATCAAGGCAGCGCAGCTCGATATTCGATCATCGAGTCTCAATCCGGTTCAGTCATTGGGAAAGTATATCAAGGCAATCCAGGTATAAGCTACGAAGAAGAATCCTCGGTGTGGTTGAGTGTTACGGCTCAATTTCATTCGCCTGAGCAGGATGAATTACAGATATATTTACACCTTAGTAATTTTCGGCATGCCAGGGGGGGCACCTGGAGTGTACCGGGCTTGGGTACCGATAAGGATGTCCTTGAGAAAGACTCATCCTACCACATCCGTAGTTTTTCTATTTTTGGAATTTGTTTTATAATCGCTCTCTACCACTTCGTGCTCTACATGCAGCGCCGTGAAGATAAGTCGACTATATTTTTCGGGCTTTTTTGTGCGGGAGTCGCGATTCGCCAGTCTTGTACAGGGCATTTTTATCAAGCGTTAGGTGGCGGTTTTGGGCCTAATGAATTTGGGACCTTATTGTTTATTGAGTACATCATGAACCCGCTAATTATAATAAGCGCAGGGTTCTTTGTGCACAGTTTGGTCCCGGGTCAACGATTTTTCCGATTTGTAGTCATCGGCATTCTGGGTTTTGGACTAGCTTTAGTTTTATTTACCTGCAGCGTTCCCAGTCTTATCTATTCAGAATATGTGGTGCTCTACCAGATTCATATTCTTTGTGCTTCCTTCGTGTCTCTTGGCTATCTCTCATTAAGAGCGCTTCAAGGTCACGTAATTGCTCGATGGGTATTGTTTGCCCTGGCGGCATTAGTGATAGGTGGCTTGCACGATATTCTAGTTGCACGCACCATTTTACATAACGATTATATTGTTCCTTACACCTTTGTTTTCTTCATTCTCATGCAAAGCGCTATCTTGTCGGGGCGCGCTGCTCGGGCTCATCGCCAAGCCGAGCATTTGAGCAAGAATCTCCGGCAAGAGGTTGACGAGCAGACAAAGGATTTAAGACTCAAGACAGTTGAGGCGCAAGAGGCAACACTTACTGCGGTAGCTGCGAATGCCGAACTTAAGCAAGTGAATGCACGCCAGTTAGGTCACGCAAATAACTTATTGGTTCAGTCGGAGAAACTATCTCAACTGGGGTCTATGATCGCGGGTATTGGTCACGAGATAGCCAATCCGATTGGTCTCATCTCGATGACTGCTGAGAATTTTAAATGGACCACGGATAAGTTGGAACAAACGGTGATGCCAGTGTTCACGGGAAGCGTAGAGGCCGAAGAGGCAGGCAAAAAAATTCAATCACTTATTGATGAGCTTCGGGACATCAACGATGCCACAACCATCGGTTCCAATCGTCTAAAAGATTTGAGTATGGCCCTTCGTACGCAGAGCCGTATGGATTTAGAGGCAACACCAGCGGTTGATATTAACGAAGTGATTCACGAAGCTATGGTTATAGCGGGGGGCCGAACGAAGGTACATGAGGTTCTCGAGCGTCTGAGGGAAGTTCCTTTAATTACTTGCTATCGAAGTAGAATAGGTCAAGTGGTAACCAATCTTTTGGCTAATGCAGCCGATGCTTTAACTGAAAAGGTCGACTTTGTTCGAGCTGCCGATGGTACAGCCTTTCTTGGAAAAATTTCTGTCGAAAGTAAACCAGCCAAGCGAGAAGAGGTTGAGGGTGTTCTGGTCTCTATATGCGACAATGGCGACGGGGTGCCTAAGAGTATTCGTGATAATATATTCGATCAGTTCTTTACTACGAAACCAGCCGGAGTAGGGACTGGTCTTGGTCTTTCCATGTGCGCTGACATAGTAAAAGAGCACAGCGGAATGTTGACTGTCACCGATGACCATCACCTCGGTGGAGCGCGATTCGAACTTTGGCTTCCGCTTGAGTTGGGTTCGGTCGCTCGAGGGGATTTGATTTTGTGAGAGAGCTGTTAAGTCAGCTGCAATAAATCAAGGCGTATAGGTTACACCCACGCTAAACGATTGAAGAACCTCGGTCCGGATTTGGTCACCGCCGCCCGGCGCAGATGATGTGTTGTTGGTCATCGTAAGGCCGAAGTCGAGTATGAATCCAGTATTGATGGCCCAGTGGTCCAGAATTGCGATGGAGGCACCGGCGGAAACATAATTGTGAGGTAGCGAGAGGTCGAGGTCTGATCGTGTTACGAGAAAGGGTGTACCGTGTGCATAGCCCGTTCCTATTGTAAGAAAATCAGTGAAAGCATATTCCACGCCTGCACTTACAAAAAGTGAGTCAACCATGTCTCCATAGGCGGTTGCTCCGGAGATTGAGTTGATTGCGATAAATAGACTTGTGGTCGCTAAGAGAGCGGGTGTGATTTGGTAGTCTACGCCGGCCATAATGAAGGGTGATTCACGAGAGTCTGATTTTGCACCATTGGCGAAGCTCGTGGTGGAGAACATTGATTCAAGGTTTGGGTTACCTGTGAAGGCCGTTTCATTTTCCAGTTCCAGAGCGCCACTTAGTTCTGTATGTAGGCCAATACTTAGTTCGTCTGTAGGCTGAATATGAACACCTAAAATGATGGAATGTCCTATGCCGTCTGAATTCACCGTAATGGTGGCATCCGAGAGCATATCCGGTAGCTCGGCTCCAGTAAGGGTAGCGCCACCCACGCCAACAGCGAGAGCCTTTACATGGCCTTTATAACTTCGGAGTGCG
>JABJBS010000013.1 GCA_018668695.1 Deltaproteobacteria bacterium | reverse complement strand
TCCACTTCCAATTTGCCGTTGGCACTGGCGCGGGTAACCTTGCATCGGGTACCCTCACAATTTTAGAGCTGGGCTACACCTTTGAGAACGACTACACGCTGATGTTTTGGCATCCCATGATTGAAAACGACAGCAATCAAAGCCCGACCGTTGCATCGCGTTACCCGGATGTTCTCATCGGCATCAAAAAATCTGCCTTCTACAAGGAGCTAGTATTCAAAATAGGATTTGGAGGGGGAGGTGCACACGAGCCTGACTTTTCAGAAGCCAGTCTCGGTTTGGGATGGGCTTACGGCGTAGACCTGCACTACCCCATGGGAAGCGGCGGCCACGGTTTCACGCTGGCATTCACGGTGCATCACGTGCAACTGAACGACCGCCACTTTGCGGCAGCATCACTGGGGTTAGGCTACACGGTCTTTTAAAGCGTAAAGAAAGCGCTCACATTGCCGCGGATATATTTGCCCATTCCAGACTCCATAAAAACCAATACTGGTCCTGCGCTAACACCTACACCCAGGGTATCGGCCAACATGTAGCGTACACCTGCTCCAAGGTTCATCCCCAGTTCAGACTCTGCTGGAGTCGAAAAATCACCAATACTTGCGGTGAAGCTACAGAGACCAAAGTGCGCATAAACATAAGGAGTTAACATTGGCATCGGGACATCAAATCTCAAACCACCCATAACCATGAGATTACCATATGTAATACCGCCCGATTCATTGCTGAGGTAGCCGACCATCACCTCAGGCAGACGCCCAAAGCAAGAGGCAAGCCGACAACAACATCGAGACCAAAGCCGGTAACGCCATCGCCTTCATCTGGTAGAATATGGGCCACACCCAGGTTGGCTTGTAAATCGAGCATGCTATCGGCTAAGGCAGTCGAAGAAAAAGCCATTAAGCTAAGCGATACAATAAGAGCATTAAGTTTCAAACGGTTCATGAATTGTGTCTCCCATAATGTTGAGGTGCGTCATAAAACGCCCCTTAATTTTAGGAAGAGTAGTATGCCAAAGCAAGCTCTAAGCCCAGTCATTTACCCGGTGACGCTACGACACTTTTCACACTGAATAACTTCACTGGCTCCGAAACGCCTTTAAGATCGGCCGTAAGGACCTCTTCAACATCTATTTTAGAAGCGACTTTATCTGCCACCTCTTTGCTAAATAAAAGCGGGGGAGCCGGTGCCTTGGTCTGACCTTCAATGCGTGCCGCGAGGTTTACATTCTGCCCTAAAACAGTGAACTCCAAACGGTCGTGGCTTCCAACATAGCCCGCAACAACTTCTCCGGTGTGAATCCCTACACCCAGCTTCAGTGGGCTTGAACCAGGCTTTGCCTTCATTCTCTCGGCGTTGTGCTTTTCCAGCCGTTCAAGCATCTCAAGCCCTGCACACACCGCTTGTTTTGAATGGCATTCGTCCTCGTTAAAAACCAACCCGAAAATCGCCATAATCGCGTCGCCCATAAACTTATCAACCACGCCACCGTGAGCACGTATGGCGAGAACCATCTCGCTAAAATACGCATTCATCAACTCAATAAGTTCTTCAGGCTCAAGCGTTTCGGAGAGTGGCGTGAAGTCTCTTAGGTCAGACATCAGAATTGTTAATTCTCTTCGCTCGCCGCCCAACATATCTTCATCTTTGGAATATCTCTCTAAGAAATCTTTCGCGACTTCAGGGGGAACAAAATGCCCAAAGGCTGCGCGAATCTGCTCTCTTTGAAGCAGGCCACTCGCCATATTGTTAATGCCTTGCGCAACCTCTCCAAACTCGTCCGGGCGAGAGGTATCCAGCTCGAAATCAAAGACACCGTCAGCAACATTTTGAATACCATCCATAATATGTGCAGTGTCTTTTTTTAGAACCTTACCAAAGCGCCACGCTACAACCAGGGCAGCCACAACGAAGAACATACCCAGAAAGACAACCTCCAACACGACCTCAGGCCCCACGGTAATGCCCTGCTCTCCCTCATATACATATCGTGAAATCATCAACATCATGGCCATCGCCGGAACGATGGTAAAAATGCCGTAGCCCTCTAGAACTCGCTGAGTCAGACGTTCCCAATAGTGGCGTGCTCCTACACTCATTGCCGAATTCTGACGGTATGCGGTTTCGATTTCAACGTATTCCCATTGTGCCAAAATACCAGCCCCAAGTGCCCAATAGCCGCTGAGGAGTTTCACGTGGCTCGCCATAGGGAAAGCCTCGTATAGGAAAAAGTGAGTCATGAAGGCCACGATGCCCGTTAGAAACCATGTAGCGATTGACAGGTGGTAACCGTGGCGTGCCAGAGACGCGGTACCTTTTGACGTCGGCAGGTAGCAGTAAAAAGACTCACGCATAACGATTTGGAGTATACCAAAGCTCAAGAGTGTAAACATAAGGACGCTGAAGTCGAGCTTGGCAATAAAGGGGCAAATCAATTGGGCGTATACCGCGAGGAAAAACGCTGCAACCAGAGAGGTAGCGTGAATCTTCAGGCGATTGGCTGGCTTTAATACGACCCACAAGCCTTGCTTAGCGCTCATCCACCTCTCCCGGTTTATTGAATAACTCGCTTCAAACTTAGCATTACTTCAAGAGAGTTACGCTATGATTTATCTCAATCGAGACGATTAAATAGCCAGCTTATACCGTTGAAGCACCCGGAGTTAATCTCTCCAAGTACAACGTGTGCCGAGACGTACCTTCTCGCCTATCGATTGCCTGAAGCGCCAGCATCGCAAGGTCGTAGGAGGCGTAAATGTCATGCGTAAGTAAAGCTATTTTCAAAAGTTGCGCGGTCTCAAGCTTCGGAAAATCAACCAAGCGCTTTACATGGACCGCATCACTTCACACAGCGCTTCT
>JABJBS010000012.1 GCA_018668695.1 Deltaproteobacteria bacterium | reverse complement strand
CTTAGGAGCATGTCGTTGGTAAGCTCTTGGTTGTAATCGGTCCATTGCGTGATGTGGCGGATATTGAAGTCACGGTTTATAAAAACCTGAAGCTCACCGCGTAGCCTTGGCTGAGCTCCCAACAATTCTCCCTGAGGGCCATCCAAAAACATCGCATGGTTATATTTCACTTTCAAACGTATAGCGAGAGTGGGCCTTAGAGTTAGCTCGGCGCTGGGCGAGTAAAAGAAACCTAAAAATGGTGAGTTTCGCCCGGCCACACTCCAAAGGTCTGAGTCTCTGATGGGTGTTTGACCAAGCGAAATACCTCCCCGAAAACCAATCCAAGCGAGTGTGTCAATGCCGAAGTCCCACGTCATATCAGACGCTTCCATCCAAGCTGATCCAAGTAGGATACCATCATCGTCCTCATGCCTTACCAGTTCGCCGTTATGCTCGTACTTAACAAAGGTCCAGATGCGGTGGCCAAAGCTCCAATAGGTATTCATCCCAAACACACGGTCTTCCAGTGTGCCGTCCTCGCTAACATTGTATCGGGTCCACAAACCCGGACTTACGGTTCTCGCCCAAGCACTGTCACTTCGGTAATAACCATCAAGTTTGACGAACCCCTCATGATATCCGGTGCGCGGTATAAACCCTGCATCGCTTCTAAATTCTTCACCAACATGGCGATACCTCGTTTGGATTCTGTAGTCGTCGGTTTTCCAAACCGCCCGAGCTTTTGCAGCCAGATCCAATGCCCGATGGTTACTTGAGCCGCCTTGCTCATGCAAAGCCGCCATAAAGAGCTCGCCTTCCAAATTAAGGCGATTCATCAAATAGGCCTGACCATCCAAACCGACGACCGTATTAGAAAGCAGATGTTCGCCTTCCACCACTTCGTCTCGCTCAACAACAATGAGCCCCACCGTCGCATCAGTTCCCAGGTCTGCCTGAACACGCCCGACCTCTGTCATGGCGTAACCACCGTCTTCCATCGGGTCGATGGCGCTAAGTACTCCAAGCCGAAATCCGCCAGCCTTCCCCGTTAACTTCATCGCGGCCTCAGGCTGAACAATGGTTCGGCTGTAGAAGACCTCAAAGTCGGTATCAAAAATATCGGCACCCTCTAGAAAGAAGGGGCGTCGCTCGTCGAGGCGGATACTGAATCTTGAGTTTAGGTCGAGAATACCTGGGTCGGCCTCTACTTGTGAAAAGTCGGGGTTAAATACGGCATCGAATGTTAGCGAGGAAGTGATGCCCCATTTTAGTCCCAAGCCGTATTCGAGTTCGGCGCCACAGATTTCCACACTGCCTGGATCGGCCCCGTAGTTACAAGATGGTTTCTCCCCCTCTTCCTCAATCCAGCTGGTGGTTACGGTTGGTAAAAGTTCAATGTCGCGGCCCGGTTCTTGGCCCCCAAAACCACTGATTCGCCCTGCCTGATTGAGCCAATTGTTCTTGTCTCTGTCGATAGGTGCCCATGAGAGGCCTTGCTGGTGGGCCCAACTGTATGCCTGAATGTGGCTGAGCCACATGGCCTGCTTGGGGTCAAAACGTAGACTCTGGAACGGCACCGCCATCTCCGCAGACCAACCCCGTTCCGTGTGCTTTACCGCAGCGTCAAACAAGGAGTCCCACGCTCCATCGTAACCTCCGCTGGCCCGCAACCTTCCGTCTGACAATACACCGGCGGCATTTACTGAGAATTCATAACCACGCCGCCCCGTTCCAAATGGATCAATTTGGACACTGATGCTGTCGCCCGGGCTGGAATCACGGCTGGCCAGGGGCGCAAAGACATCAGCCCCGCCATTATCGATCTCGATGAAAAAGTAGAGCTTCGAAAGCCCTATGACCACGCGTGCCCTGGCATTAAACTTTTTTTCGATACCGGTGTTGGGTTGAAAGACGGTAAAGCCCTCTAACAAGGTCGAATCCACCCAAGCTTTCTCGTTTGGCACCCCATCTAAAACAACCTCGTGAGTGGTTGAGCCGACGTCAATCGCGGGCGTTTCGGCCAATGCACCCGATGGGAACAAAAAAAGCAATAATAACAAATAACTGCGATTCATCAGCCTACCGTACTTCACTCTAAGCCACGCTCGCGGTCGATGCGGGCCTTTACATACTGCCTTGTGGGCACAAGACGAGGATGTGCTTCTACCTGCCTCGATGCGGCCTGACAACCACCGGCGCCCATATTGCGCAGTGCGTGATTGCCACAAAGCTTTTCAAGCGTTAAACGCACATCCAAGAGACCAGAAAATGCGAGGTGCTGACATGCAGGTAAAAGCCTTTTTCGATAGCCGAACATCAACGCTAACCTATGTCATTTATGACTCAGATAGCCGTGACGCCCTCGTGATCGACCCCGTGCTCGACTACAACACCTCCGCCTCAGAGATCTACACGGAATCACTGGACGAAGTGATTGGGTTCATCCGCGAACAGCGTTTAATGCCTCTGATGATTCTCGAAACACACGCGCATGCCGACCACTTGTCCGGCGCTCAAGTCCTTAAAGAGCATTACCCAAGTGCTCAAATCGGTGTCGGTAACAAAATTTCGTTGGTTCAAGAGACCTTCAAAGAATTTTTTGATTTACCCGTAGACTTCCCAACAGACGGCAGCCAATTCGACCGACTCTTTGATGACCGAGAAATTGTACGGGCTGGATCCCTGCAATTTGAAGTTATCTTTACGCCCGGACACACACCGGCCTGCACCACCTTTCGATTTGATGATGCTATCTTCACCGGCGACACCATGTTTATGCCTGATTTTGGCACGGGCCGTTGCGACTTTCCCGCTGGAAGTGCTGGCGACCTTTATGATTCGATTACCACCCGGCTTTTTTGCTTACCCGATGAAACCAGAGTGTTTGTGGGCCATGACTATCAGCCGGGAGGACGTGCGCTGCAGTACGAGACCACCATCGGTGAACAAAAACGCCATAATATTCAGCTGCCAGAGGGCCGCAGCCGAGCGGAATTCGTAACATTTCGTACGGAACGAGACCGAAAACTCGATACACCGCGCCTCTTATTTCAGAGTGTACAGGTGAATGTCGACGCGGGAAGCCTGCCGAAACCGGCCGAAAACGAAGTTCGTTACCTCAAAATTCCCGTGAATATCTTTAAGCCCAAGATTGCTCCTCAAGATGGCCTCGAGGAACAGGCCGTAAACCCGCAAAACGCTGATAGTTAGGTTTCCATACGTCCCCACTGCTTTGCGACAAGCCTTGACCCAACGGCCGAATATTCATATTCAGTCTTCATAATATCTGACTTTTTGGAGGCCGAACGATGCTCCGTAAAATTGCCGAGACCATCAAGAACACTGTACCTGCGAATGAAGTTGCTGCACACTGCGACGGCCCTTGCGGCGTATATGACCCATCATCTGCCCGAATTGCTGCGGAAGCAGCAGTATCTATGACCAAGAAAATCTTGGCCATGGAAGTACCTGCAGCTGGCGACGCCGGCGCATGGGCAGCTTACAACAACACAATGAGCCGCTACGTGGCTATTAAAGAAGAACAAGCACACCTGGCTAAGTCTGAGTTGCTGGTTCTGTGGACGGATTACTTCAAGCCGCCACATCTCGAGAAGTTTCCAAATCTTCACGAGACATTCTGGAAAGCAGCTAAGCTCTGCTCTTCAGTAAAAGTTGAAGTCAGTGCCGTACACGCACAGGAACTCATGGATGCCATCAAGGAAATCCACGAAATGTTCTGGGCCAGCAAAGGCCGCGAAGTAACCTGGTATACCGCCAGCTAACTGCCGCACAGCAAAGAACTGAAGAAATGATAAACGACGGCACCTCTCAGTATCCTTCTGAAGGTCCCGTCGTTTTTTCATCGGTACCGAAGTTGACCCTCACCAAGTTTTTGCTCTGGTGTGTTGGAAGGTTGAGAAGGTTCAGGATTCGAGGCGAGTCCATGAAACCTACTTTGCTTGAAGGCCAAGAAGTGCTGGTTAAGCCCAGCAAACCAAGCTTAAGCCCAAAACCTGGACAACTCATCCTGGTGCGCCACCCGATGGAAACGCAGCTCACAATGATCAAACGGTGTTCCTATATTGAGAACAACCTCGTATTTGTTCATGGTGACAATCCTACGGCCAGTACAGACAGTCGCCAGTTTGGCGGTGTCCGTACCGAACTCGTGTTGGGTTACGTGCAATGCACTTTCCCATGAAAAGTAAAAAGACATGACCGTTAGCGCACTCGAAATTCTACTTGGCACCGCTGTTAGTATTGGATTCGTCCATACCCTGATAGGTATCGACCACTCCCTGCCATTTATCGCCATTGGTAAGGCTCGGGACTGGGGCCTACGGAAAACGCTCGCTCTCACAGCATTGTGCGGGCTGGGTCACGTCATGGGCTCAGTTCTCCTTGGCTTTCTTGGCATTGGCCTCGGTGTAGCCATTGAAGAGCTTAGTTTTATCGAATCGGTCAGAGGTGAAATCACTGCCTGGCTTATTATTGGCTTCGGTATAGCCTACGCCTCGTGGGCCTTGTTGAAACTAAAGCGCGGCCAGGCACACAGCCATCCCCACGTTCACGAAGACGGTACGGTCCACAACCACGACCATAACCATCACAGCTCTCATGCACACGCACACACCTCAAAGAGCGGCCCCATGGCGGCCTGGAGCCTATTTGTCATCTTTGTTTTCGGTCCATGCGAAGCACTCATCCCCATGCTCATGGCACCAGCGGCCGAACATAATTGGCTTTGGGTAGCACTGGTCGCTGGCGCATTCGGTCTAACAACCATTGCGACCATGCTCGGCGTTGTCACCGTGGGCTACCTGGGCCTGAGCCTGAAGAAAATGCAGGGTGTAGAGCGATATACCAATGTCTTCGCCGGTGTGGCCATCGCAGTGAGCGGCCTAGCCATTCAAGTGCTTGGAATCTAAGGGTATTATATATTGTTTTTTCCTTCTAACCTCAAAAATCACTGTTCCTTTCTGGTAAGCGCTTAACCTACCGCGAGTTTTATACCTTCCTTGTCTAGACAAATCGCCCACGCATCCCATACAGGCGAGCCAAGCCTCAAACAGGAGCCCTTTTTATAATGCATGATACCACTGTCGTAGCAGCACTTTATCACTTTGCACGCCTGGAAGACTTTGAAGACAAGCAAGCACCTTTGCTTGTCATGATGAAGAAACTTGATGTTCGTGGTACTCTGCTTCTGGCGCGTGAAGGCATTAATGGCACCGTTTCGGGAAGCCGCGAGAGCATTGACGCAATGCTGACTTGGCTTAAAGAAGACCCTCGCCTAGCAAACCTCACCCATAAAGAGAGCTATTGCGATGCCCATCCATTCTACCGAACCAAAGTAAAACTCAAAAAAGAGATTGTTACGATGGGCGTAGAAGACATCGACCCCAACCATATCGTGGGTACCTACGTGCGTCCCGAAGACTGGAACGGTGTTATCTCAGACCCTGAAGTTGTCCTCATCGATACCCGCAACGACTACGAAGTCGACATTGGTACCTTCAAAGGAGCACTCAACCCAGACACAACGACCTTTCGAGAATTCCCCGCTTACGTTGAAAAGAACTTAGATCCGACCAAGCATAAAAAGGTCGCCATGTTTTGCACCGGCGGGATTCGATGCGAAAAGTCGACTGCTTACCTAAAGGGCCAAGGCTTTGAAAATGTATACCACTTGCAGGGTGGCATTCTTAAGTATCTTGAAGAGGTACCCAAGGAAGAGAGCCTATGGGAAGGTGAATGCTTTGTGTTTGATAACCGCGTCGCGGTGAACCATGACCTCGAAGCTGGCTCTTATGACCAGTGCCATGCGTGTCGTCATCCGGTGAGCGCCTCGGACCTAGAGTCTGAACATTACTCAGCTGGTATCTCTTGCCCACACTGTGTAGGTTCCCAAACTGAGAAAACTAGAAATCGCGCTGAAGAACGTCAAAAACAGATGCTATTGGCTAAAGAGCGAGGCGACCATCATATCGGCGACGACGCAGCCATCAACATGATGGACAAGGCTCAAAATCTTACAAAAGAAGCAGACTAGTCAGCTTTTCTTCGCCCTACGAATAGCGCTAAGCTTACCCATTCTCTTAGAGGGAGTGGTTCAGACATGGGTACTACGACATCGGTTTTCATCACAGGCGCCACGGGGTTCATAGGGCGTTACGTCCTGCGCAATCTTCTCGACCATGGCTGCATTGTTTTTGCTTTAATCAGGCCAGAATCCAAAGCTAAACGAGCACAGCTTATTGAAAGCCTCCTAAAACACGCCGACCAATCCACCGGTCAACTCATTTTTATTGAAGGTAATCTTGCCGCCGAAGATCTGGGATTGAAACCCGAAGCTAAAACACAGGCTAAAAATTCAGATCATGCATTCCACTTGGCTGCCCTCTACGACCTGGATGCCAGCAATGATGAACTAGAAAAGGCCAACATTCAGGGCACTGAGAATCTCTGTAAATGTCTATTGTCTATGAATTACAAAGGTCAGCTTCATCACGTTAGCTCAATCGCGGTTGCTGGCGATTACAATGGAATGTTTACCGAGGCGATGTTTAACGAAGGCCAAACACACCCTCACGCTTATCACCGATCCAAGTATGAGTCGGAGCGAATCGTAAGAGAATCCAGCTTAGATTTCACCATCTATAGGCCCGGCTCAGTTGTTGGGCATTCGAAGACAGGGTTTATCGACAGGATTGATGGCATCTACTATGGATTCTCCACCATCAAGGCCCTTTCGAAGCTATTGCCCAGCTGGGTTAAAATACCCATGCCTAAGATAAGCGGTGGGCTCAATGTGGTACCCGTTGATTTTGTGGCCGACGCCATCACCCATATCGCTTTAGCAAAACGAGACGACCAAGACACTTTCCACATTGTTGATCCCAGCGCACCGAGCATTACCAGTCTAGCTGGTACGTTATTAAAAGTAGCCGGAGGGCCGGCACTGGGCCGAATGCCTGGGAAAATATCCGCTCCCGGTCCCGTCAAAGCGCTCGCCATGCTCCCCATATTCAAAGCCATCAAAGATGGCTTCCTTGATGAATTCAATTTACCACCTGAAGATGTATTCTCTGCCTTAAATCTCAAAGTGCGATTTGACTCTCAGAACACCCAAGAGCAGCTTGAGTCTACAACGGTCTCCTGCCCTGAGTTCAAAACATACGCCAAATATATTTACCGTTATTACTGTGACGCCTTAGATCCCAAGCTGCATCGAGAAGATTTTTACAGAGAAAAACTTTCGGGTAAGACCATCGTCATCACGGGGGCTTCTAGAGGCATTGGGCAAGCTGCGGCCGAGATAGCGGCCCGTGCAGGCGCTCACGTTGTTCTAATCGCACGTAACGCTGACGATTTAACGGCAGTCACCGAGGGCATAAAAAGCAAAGGTGGTAAAGCCACGGCCTACGAGGCAGACCTTTCGTCCTATGACGACATTGACGACGTTGCGGAAAAGCTTTTAAAAGATTTCGACCAAGTAGACGCGCTGGTTCACAATGCGGCCCGTTCCATACGCAGACCCATTGGTGAATCGCTTGAACGATTCCACGACTTCGAACGCACAATGCGCCTAAATTACTTCGCACCTGTTAGGTTAACCTTAAAGCTTGCCCCTTCACTTCTTGAAAGCCAAGGAAGCGTTGTGATGGTACTGACACTCGGTGTTCTAATGCCTGGACCATTCTTCGGCGCGTACCTACCCACAAAAGCGGCTCTCGATATCTTCGGCGATGTTCTTGCATCCGAGTACTCTCACCGGGGGCTTCATGTCTCCTCTATCTATTTGCCCCTGGTCAAAACCGCGATGATGGCACCCACCAAAGAGTACGCCGACCGGGTTGACCTCATGACGCCCGAAAAAGCCGCATTCATGATTTTAGACGGTATTGCTCACCGGCGGCGCCGGGTGATGTTACCGGTGGGACGAATATTTAACCTCGCCAACCAACTGGCAC
Source organism: Deltaproteobacteria bacterium (assembly GCA_018668695.1). Classification (NCBI taxonomy): domain Bacteria; kingdom Pseudomonadati; phylum Myxococcota; class Myxococcia; species Deltaproteobacteria bacterium. The sequence goes on along the minus strand of JABJBS010000012.1, from coordinate 5,384 downwards.
CCGGACCCACAACCCGGGTCTTAAACCTTCTGCGCAGAACCTTTCCTACTGCCTCAGAGAACAGTGAGTTCCCCATGGAAAAGGCCATTATCAGCCAATCCATTGGTGGCAGCCCCATCTAAAAGCTGTTTAATTACAGCGCGGTAGACGACAATCTTGCATCTACCCAGTTTATTCGGACCCAACCTCTAGAAACAGGCAACATCGCAGGCTGCGTGCCGATAATGGTCTAAACCAACCGTAGGGGACGCATCATGCCACAATCTGTTTCAACAAATTCAGTTCGAACCGTGACCCACCAGCCGGTCTCGCCAGCAGAAGCACCCCATGATTCAAGCCACACCCTCCCCGCAAACGTTGAGCCCAGCGATACTTTCGAACCAGGAACCTCCCGTGCCAAGGTCGCGGCTATCGGCGTTCGCGCTGCTCTTCGAATAGCCTCCGGTGGCGTTAAATTACGAGCTCCTGATGGCATGCTCATCGACGCGAGCGCACTTCAGCCCAGCATTCATGAAGTGCCCCAGACACGGTCAGACCGAATCAGCACCGGAAAGACCGCAGAGGTACCACAGCGCATCCAGCAAGGGCCCACATGCGGTCTCTATGCCCTCGGGATGGTGATGGACTATTGGAACTCAAAAGACGCATCCAATCCAAGCGTACTCGTTTCCGACAAGGACCTTGGCGGAAAAGGTCGCAACTTCAATGTTGAACCCACCAGCGACGAACGAATGCTTACCTATGTACGAGACAATGGTTACACGAGCGCGGGTGAGATGTTTAAAGCGAGAGATCTTGCTGAGACGGCATCTCATTTTGGTTACAGCGCGAGCCTCCACCAAGACGCTACCCTTGAAGCCCTTTACACCGTTCTCGACGCCGGGCGTCCAGCAATCGTGGCATTCGATGTTGATTATCGAGGAAACCCGGGCGACTTCGGTGGCAAGCGTGCACACTATGCGGTCATTCAAGGATATTTTGAAGAAGATGGTGAACGTTACCTTATCGCGCGACATGGTTGGGGCGGACAAAAGGATTATATCTGGAAAGCCGCTGACTTCGACCAATCTTGGAAGGCCCTCAAGTCTACTGATTGGTACGGCACACCTGGTGATGGAATCATGCCAGATGCAAACTACGAAGAGCCCAAAAAGCTAGACTTACCTGATCTTGGTAACGGAGAAGCTGGTATCGCGAGAAGTCTGGGCACGAAAATTATTGAAGTCATTCCCGCCGGCGAAATGCCGACAGGCGGATCTATCGTTTAAGAATTCCTTGGACCTAAAGCACTTCTTCAGAGATCAAGATGCTTGAAGAAGCGCTCTTGTATTCGTCGACTCAAATATTTTATCTGCACTCTGCGAGATAAAGCCGTCATAAAGTTCCCACGTTCCAGGCACCGGATAACGCATCGCAAACTCATAGTAGCAGCTTGGGATTTCCCGAATAACACCACCTTCGAACTCCCACGCTATACGGCTTGCACAGGTACTGCTTTGCTCTAAATACTGCTCGGGTGAGCCTTGAATTGGGCTCTTACCACCATTGAGTCTGTATCTACGGTACTCAAGGAAAGCATTGAGTGACTCAAGGTTTCCAAAAGACGTTAGATTGTTAACACTGACGGTGAAGTGGTTCGCGCGAATCCCGAAAGCCGCTAACCAGCCGGCATATTCCGACTCCATAAGCAAAGCGTCGTAGTCTTCAAGGGAAACACGTGGCCACAGCGACTGGACGTAAAGTAAATGTTTTCCGGTCACATCATTGCGAAGTTGACTTACAATTTTCCGGACGGTTTTCTGAGCACTCTCCGACAGTTTTTCCACCAAGAGTTCGGATATGAAAATTCTTGGAAACTCACCGCTCGGGTGGCTGTAACTTCGTGCATAGAGCTTCTTTTTCTCGAAATGGTATTCACCAGTGTACTGATATCCCAAATCAAGAAACACCTTTGCAATGGCCTTCAGGCCAACTGGCGCCAAATTAAAGGTTCGTATTGCAATGTGGTCGTTATTGCACTCCTCACCGCGCTCACGAAGCATCGTTTGAATATGCTCCGCCTGGGGTGTCATCGCTGTGTAATCTTTCCAGAGATGAGAGATTAAGGTCTTGATTTCAAAATTATTGAGTGCACTCATATTGCTTCACCTAGGTAAACTGCCTCGAACACAAGGCAATGGTCCACCCCCAACGCAAGCAATATACGCGCCAGTTTAAATCGTCGAAATCAACGTAATTTCAGGTGTTTTGAAGGGAGATCCGCCACAATATGGCGCAATGCGTCTATTTTTTGGCTATCGCAAAAAAGCGGCTTAAACCATGGCCTCTAGTAAAGCACTCGGCAACGAATGGTGCCTTCGACGGAGCTCAATTTAGGGACCAAGTCACCTGAGTATTTCGCACCAACTTCGGTCACCACATATCCGATATCCGGAAGCGTTTGGAGGTGCTGCCCGATGATATTGACATTGTTCTCAGCAAAGACCTTGTTGATATTCTGCAAGACGCCTGGCTTGTTAGCGTGCACGTGAAGCAGCCTGTGAGGTCCGCCATGCTGAGTGAGTGAAATTTGAGGAAAGTTCACCGCGCCAATTGTAGATCCAAGGTCGCTGTAATTCACCAACTTCGTGGCAACCTCTGTACCAATGTTGAACTGCGCTTCTCCCGTGCTACCACCGATGTGCGGAGTAAGGACAGTATTTCGAGCGCCGCACAACGGATTCTTGAAAGGCTCTGTGTTCGACTTTGGTTCAGTTGGAAACACGTCAACCGCTGCACCCAGCAAGTGGTCGTCATCAAGCGCTGCTCTCAAGGCTGGAATATCAACAACATTACCGCGGCTTAGGTTGAGAAGCAGGCTACCCTTCTTCATCATCCGAATGCGCTCTTCAGTCATCATGTCCGCAGTCTCAGGTGTCTGCGGCACATGCAACGTTAAGACATCAACCGTTTGCAAAAGCTCATCAAGGCTGCCTACTTGACGTGCATTCCCCATCGCCAGCTTCGGTTCTACATCGTAATAGAGAACCTGCATGCCAAACGCTTCAGCAAGAATCGACACTTGTGACCCAATATGACCGTAACCAACGATACCGATGGTCTTACCACGGACTTCATGGCTACCGACTGCACTCTTTGTCCATACACCGTTGTGCGCATCACGACTCTTGTCTCCGACACCACGATAGAGAACAACGGTCTCAGCGAGAACCAGCTCAGCAACACTGCGCGTATTTGAATGAGGCGCATTGAATACAGGGATTCCTCGTTCACGAGCTACGTCAAGTTCAACCTGATTGGTTCCAATGCAGAAACAACCTATCGAGAGGAGCTTCTCGGCTGCCTCCAGAACAGCGCCCTTGATCTGACTACGAGAGCGTACGCCAACCATGTGTACATCTTTAATCTTTTCGACCAGATCCGCTTCAGGCAAAGCCCCCGTAAGTCTCTCTACGTTGGTATAACCCGACTTTGTAAACACATCGACCGCATTCATATGAATGCCCTCAAGAAGCAAAATGCGAATCTTTTCTTTTGGAAATGAAGTTTTAGCGCTCATAGGGTTCTCCTGTTTTAATCAAGAATCTTGCCCGGATTCATTAAGCCTTTAGGATCGAATACAGTTTTCATACCGCGAAACAGGGCGAGTTCTGTGGCAGTGCGGCTATAGGGTAACGCCTTCTTTTTCAGCAAACCTATGCCATGCTCGGCAGACACACTGCCCTGATAGGAACGTATCAACTCAAAGATTGCTGGCTCGGCATTACGACACGTGCTTAGAAAATCTTCTTTTGAGACGGCATCTGGCTTTAATACGTTGAGGTGTAAATTACCATCACCTACGTGCCCAAAGAGATAAACGGGATAACCATCACACTCGGTGCGAGCCAACTCACCGAGGGCCTTTTCAAAGGATGCCATCTTCACGACAGGTACCGAGACATCGTACTTATAAAGAAACGCTTCTCTCGTTAAACTTTCACTGATTCCTTCACGCAAGTGCCATAACGCGACCGCATCCTTAGAACTCTGCGCAACCACGCCATCAAGAATGAGTTCGTTCTCAAAGCAGGCCTCGAGCCAAGTCGAGAGGTCGCTCTGCGCCCGCTCCTCAGTTTCACCCTCAACCTCAACCAGCACATAGCTGGGGCATTCCGATTCGATTGGTTTCGCCCCACCGCGATGCCTGAGAACAACATCCAAGCAATCGTTATCAAGGTATTCAAAAGCCTGTATCGTAAGGTTTGATTGTTGGCGAGCAGCTTCAAAAACGCCAAGTACGGATTCAAGATTATCGGCGCCGAGAAAAGCTACCGCAGATGCACTGGGGACCGCCTCCAGGCGTAAGGTCGCTTCTGTGATAATACCTAAGGTTCCCTCGCTACCGATGAACAGTTGTCTTAAGTCGATGCCCGTATTGTTCTTCTCGAGTTCCCCGTTAAGCTGGAGAACTTCGCCGCTCATCAAGACAACCTCTAAACCCAGAACCCATTGCCTGGTTAAGCCATAACGAACCACGCGGACGCCACCAGCGTTTGTTGCAATGTTGCCACCAATTTGGCTTGAGCCCGCCGATGCAAAATTAACTGGCCACGTAAGCCCGTGTTTTTCACAGTGCTCATGAACGGCCGCGGTAATGGCCCCGGCCTGAACGCGCACTGTTCTTGAAAGCTTCGAAACTTCACCAATGTGATTCATTTTATCGAGACTAAGGACCAGCTCTCCGTTGGTTGCAACGGCGCCGGCGGCCAGTCCGGTTCTTCCACCCGACGGCACAACAGCCAATCCATGCTCTGAGCACAACTTTAAAAGCTGCGAAACTTCTGCGGTAGACCGTGGAAACGCGACAGCAGCAGGGTCCGGTGTATAGACGCGGGTCCAATCCTGACCATGGCTTTCAAGCGTTTCCGATGTCGTGTCGATAATCTCTGACCCGATAGATTCGGTGACCGCTTCAAGAAATGCAGCAGACAACATAAGCACCCATCTCCTCGTAATGAACCTCTTCTTTATACAATTGTAGAGGTCACGTCTAAGGTATAACGCGGCGTGTTGTAACTTATCTCTATAATTTATCTAAGGTGCTGGAATTACGTTCGTTCTAAGATCCGCAGTTTCGCGTAAAGCCAGTGCATAAGGCTGGAGCACGAACTCTAAGGCGCGCGATAACGTCTGGTAGGACCACTATCCCAATAGAAACTCTGGGTGTAAATGTGCTTGGACCGTCGTCGTGGACGATTCTCCGGATGACGTCTCTGCTGCTTCGTCCAAAGGCGCAGATTGGCCCTCAATGACATTATCCACAACATCCACTGCGTCACCCTGCGGCTCCACACCTGCCGCGTCACTGCGAGCTTTGGCTATTTCCTGCCTAGCCTGACTGG